>CAZLJN010000346.1:0-2738 GCA_964559815.1 uncultured Propionibacteriaceae bacterium | reverse complement strand
CTTGAGGGCCCGTCCTGGCAGACGAGCCCTCATAAATCAAGCTATTCGGCCCAGTTGCGACCTGGGTGCCGATCTTTCCCAACCTTCCGTCCAAGAAGGAGGAGTTTGTGCTGTCCAAAACTCTACCCCCACATACCCTCAATCAGTCAACACTGGCCCCGCGACACGCTGCGGCTAGCCGTTATGTGACGGCTGAGCCGCTGCGTGCGCATCTGGATGTCCTGGCGGCGGCCCGCATGAGCCGCAGCGAGATCGAATCAGTAAGCGGCGTCAGCCGGTTCACGCTGGTGCGCCTGGTGCGCGGTGAGTTGGACCAGGTGACGCCGACGACGGCGGCCGCCATTCTCGCGGTTGCGCCGGCGGCCCTGAGCGATCAGCTGCACGGCTGGGTGGATGGCACTGGTACGCGGCGCAGGCTGCGCGCGCTGTCGGTGATCGGATGGCCGGCCAGTGAGCTGGCTACCCGGCTGGGTACGTCGCAGAGCGGTGTCCGCCGGCTGATGGAGGACGGACATCTGTGCTCGGCGTCGACCAGGGCGCGCGCGATCGCACTCTACGACGAACTGTGGGACCAGCGGCCGGCACCGAGTCGAGAGTCACGGATCGCGCGGCGCCGCGCAGAGGAGCGTGGCTGGTGGCCACCACTGGCCTGGGACGACGACATGATCGACGACCCGGCAGCGACGCCGTCCAACCCCGCCGTGGCGGCCACGGCCTGGTCGCAGCGGGTGGAAGACATCGAGTGGATGCTGACCACGGGCGAGGTCCTGGCCACGATCTGTGTGCGGCTGCGTGTGACCCGGGCCGCGCTGGAGCGCCAGGCGATGCGGCACCACTGCTCGGAGCTGTGGCGCCGGCTCACCGCCACTGAGGCCGACTGGCACACCCAGTCTCAGCTGGTCGCATGACCGCGGCCACGATTGCCCGCGACGTCGACGGCGAGTTCCGCGCGATCATCGCCGGCGCCTATCCGGTTGCCACGGATTTGGTGGGGGTGTGGCTTACCCACCGACTCTGTGCCCCTGAGCATGCCGAGGACGTGCTGCGCCGCTGCGTGACTGATCGGAGGGTGCTACCTCGCTGGCACCAGGACGATCGCGGCGAGCGGAATTCGGTGCGCGGCTGGCATGAGCCAGACGAGCCGGGTGACTATGCCGGCATTCCGGCGTGGCCGGGCCAGCAGCGCTGGCTGGCCGAGACCGTGCCGGCGGCGATCGAAGCGGGCATGGAGGTGCTGCGTGAGCATCACCTCGCACCGGCCACGCTGATGCGGTGGGCCATCGTGAAGTCGGGGTATGCGGCGCCGCGCACTGGGCGGCGCTGTGTCGCTCGGCCGAAGGTGATCGCGTCGGTGATGGGCTGCACCGAGCGGACTGTGCAGACCTGCAATCTCGTGGCCCGACAGCTCGGACTGGAGGTCGTGGTGCGCGAGGGGCGGATGCTGACCCTCGAAGAGCGCAGGCATTGCCAGGCGCTGGGGTCTACGCAGCGTGGAATGGGCGCGGTGGTGGCGTTGACGGTGCCGGCGCAGCTCCGACCCGCTCCTAGACCGGTGGAGCCTGTGGATAATCGCCGTTCGGCGCCTGCCTCGACCGGCTCAATTTCACCCCTTCCAGCGGAGACTTACTTACCTAGGAAAGTAACTATTAGCGATCACCCTCACCGCTGCGCTGATGGCCGAAAGGACGCCGCTCCGCGGCGGCCTCCGAGAAATCGGGGTGGTGGAGCCTATTCGAGGGTGCGGGCTGTGGCGGTGGACCTGTGTCGGGAGGTTGGCTGGCTGGCCTCAGAGGCCCCAGGGAGGCTCGTGCCGGCCTTGACGCGGTTCGTGTGCCACCCCGTGCTGCCGTGGACGGCAGGGGAGCTTCTGGAGGCGTTGCCGAACGTGAGCAAGAGGCCCGGTGTCCTGGGGATCTTCGCCGACGAGATCCGCACCCGACCGGCGGCACTGCTCGCAGCTCTGCTGCGCCAGCTCGACCCGGAGCTGGATCACCCGGTACACCGCCGGCCGCTGATCCCACCCACCGCGTGCGGTGCGCCAGACTGCGACGGGCACGGGTGGATCGCTACCGTCGTCACGGTGCGTGGCTACGACTACGACACTGTGCGACCCTGCCCGAATTGCCCACCCGCGATCCGGCGCAGTCTTGCACCTGCGCCGGCGGCGGCAACGACTTGGACCACCACTGATGGGAGACCTTTCTGATGGCAAAGCACACTCGGCGTCCGCAGCAGCGCACGCACTCCAAGCCCACCGTTGAGACGCCCGCGGTGGTTGCGGCCGCGCACCGCTTGGCGTCCGCCATCGAGGCCTTCGCGGTGGTGGCCAGCCAGGACACCCAGCTGCGGGGCGTCCTGGAGTTGCCGTACCTCTTCCAGGATCTCCGCGCGGTGGGCGCCGATGGCACGGCGGTGGCCACCGCTCGCCAGCTCGATCAGGCCTGGCGGATCATCGCGAGTGATGCCCCGGTTTCGGATTTGCTGCCGTCGCGCCGTTCGGCGGGCGAACCGGAGGATCTGTTCACCCCGGACGGCCGGGTGACTGGGCATGAGGGCGAGGCGTATCGGTGGCGGGGCCCGCTGCCTCCGATCTCGCTCATTCGTGCAGCTGCAGCAGCCGGCCCCGATGATCCGGGCTACCGAGTGCAGCTGGAGCGCAACGCGGCTTTCTACGCGGTGCGGGTCTACGACGGTGAAGCCCATTGCGGCCGGCCCACTAAAGCCGGCCGCAATGGGCT
>CAZLJN010000345.1:0-2740 GCA_964559815.1 uncultured Propionibacteriaceae bacterium | reverse complement strand
ATGTGGAACTTGGGGCTGGGGCAGCCGCACCCGGTCTCGGCCATGCACGGCCGCGGTACCGGTGATCTGCTGGACGCCCTACTCGCCGCGTTGCCCGATACGCCGCAGTCGGAGCCCGAAGCCCCCGGTGGCCCGCGCCGCGTGGCGATCGTGGGACGTCCGAACGTGGGCAAGTCGTCGCTGCTGAACAAGGTGTCTGGAGCCAACCGCGCGGTGGTCGACAATGTCGCCGGAACCACCGTCGACCCGGTCGACGAGCTGGTCACCGTGGGCGGCATTGTCTACCGATTTATCGACACTGCGGGTCTGCGGCGCCGAGTCAAGGAAGCCAGCGGACACGAGTACTACGCCTCACTGCGCACCCAGGGTGCGATCGAACGCGCCGAGGTGTGCGTGGTCGTCCTGGACTCCTCGGAGACCATTTCCGATCAGGATCTGCGCATCCTGAGCATGGTGGAGGACGCCGGCAAGGCGTTGGTGATCGCCTACAACAAATGGGATCTCACCGACGAAGAGCGGCGCCACTATCTCAATCGTGAGATCGAGCAGGACATCCGGGCGTTCGGCTGGGCACCGAGTGTGAACATCTCCGCCCTCACCGGACGTGGCGTCGACCGACTGTCGAAGGCGATCGAGGAGGCCCTGGAGGGCTGGGAGACCCGCGTGTCCACCGGCAAGCTCAACGCCTTCCTGGGACGCCTCGCCGCCGCCCACCCGCACCCGGTGCGGGGTGGCAAGCAGCCGCGCATCCTGTTCGGCACCCAGGCGCACAACTGCCCGCCGACGTTCGCGCTGTTCACCTCCGGCCAGTTCGACCCTCAGTACGTCCGCTTCGTCGAACGCCGACTGCGCGAAGACTTCGGTTTCCGCGGCTCGCCGGTGCATGTCGAGGTGCGGGCGCGCGAGAAGCGCAAGGACCGTACCTAGGCCTGCTCGACCGAGCCGGCGGGGGAGCGGCGCCCTAGACGGTCCGCGGCACCGAGCCGGTCAGCTTCAAGAAGGCGCACATGAACTTGTGACCGCCGTCTGCGGTTTCGCCGAACATCAGCGGACATCCGCCGTCGATCACGGTGACGCCGTACTCACGTCCGTAGCTGGTGGCGGCGGCGTCCACACTGCCGGCGTCCAGCGAGCGGTGCATCCACACATGCGTGATGCCCAACTCGACTGCTTGCTGCATGGTGGCCATCGCGTGGGCCGGGCTGGTACCGATGACGACGGCCTCCACTCCGCCGGGCACCGATGCCAGATCGGGGTAGGCCGGGTGATCACCGATCGTCTCGGCGTTCGGGTTGATCGCAAACGCCTCGTAACCGCGCTCGATCAGCCGATCGAAGACCACGTTGCTGCCATGGCCAGATTGCGGATCACGGGACACGCCCGTCACGGCGATCCGACGGTGGGCGAGAAATTCCTGCGCTGCTTGGGCGATCTTCATTGAGAGCTCCTCTGATTGCCGCGAGGTCGCGGGCGCGATGTGCCGTCGCGCTGTTCAGCAGCCTAGAACCGCCGCCAGAGGCTGGAAACAGGGTTGGGGGAGCGGCCAGGGGTGAGCGCGGGACGTCCCTGAGACGCCGCCGCGCTCACCGGTGTGGACCTACTTCAGCCGGTAGACCCGCGCCGCGTCGGAGTCGATGAACATCATCCACGGGTGGGTTCCACCCTGGCGGATGCCGAGGTTGTCGCCGTCGCCGGGATCGGACTCGCTGGTGGGATCACGCATGGTCTTGACCGCCGACACCTTGCCCGCGCCGGTGATACTGACCAGCCCGATGGTGAGTTCGGTGCTGAAGTCGGGAAGATCGGTCATGCCGGAGATCAGCACCCACAGCTTGCCGTCGGCGCCCATCGCGGCCTGCAACGACGGGTGCACGGTGAGCGCCGGGTGGCCGGCCGAGGCCAGGTTGAGCCGGACGGTGGCCGCCGGGCGCTTGATCGTCACGTAGCCGTCGCCGACGCTCATCTGGTAGCGGCGTCCGCCCTGGCCACGGAACCAGGTCACCGCGGTGATTTTGCCGGTGCTGGGGGTGATCCGGACCTTCTTGTTCGCCTCGTCGAAGCCGTACAGGTAGTAGCCGTCGGTGCCGACCACGCCGACGAAGCGGCTCAGCTTCACCTTGGTGAAGACACCCTTTCGGTACTTCAGCAGGGCGGGGGAGTCGATGGTGGTGCTGGTGAGCACCACGGTGCCGTTGGCGAGCGCCTTGGGGTTGGCCCACTGGAAGTAGATGCCGCCTTGGAGGTACTTCACCGGCAGCTTGGCCTGCCCCAGGTAGGTGCCGGAGTCGGAGTAGTGCGCCAGGCGCATCTTGGCCGCGTCGGCCCACCACCAACTCTTGTTGGGTACCTGGGTGCCGTAGCTGGGGCCCCACATGATGCCCTCACCGTCGCCGCCGGGCGAGGTGCCCAACTTCGCGGTGGCGGTGCCGTAGCCGATGGTGGCGGTCTTCTTCCACGCCGTACCGATCGGGGCGGGCAGGGGCAGCGTGATGGCTTTGGTCGATTGGGGTGTGAGTACCGGAGGGACGGCGGCGGCGGGAAGGGTGCCGATCACCAGGGATGTCGCCGACATCAGGGCAACGCTCGCAACGCTGAGACGAGAGAGGAACTTCACGATGGCCTCCTGACGTTTTCGGCAAGCCTAGGAGGTCCGGAGGCTCGCGGACAGGGGCCCCCGTCCGTGCAGAGTCGGCCCACTGGCGGCGGAGCCTCAGCCCAGCGGCGGCGGCGGGGGCCCCTG
>CAZLJN010000344.1:0-2741 GCA_964559815.1 uncultured Propionibacteriaceae bacterium | reverse complement strand
GTGCGCAGCCGCCTGATCGACACCATTCTTCTGTTGGGTACCGGCGTGGGAATTCTGGTGCTCGCATGGGTGATTCCACCTAATCGGTAATGGTCACGGCGGCGGTCGAGACGATTTCCGGTTAGGCTGACCTTGCCCGCGTCGCCAGGCCGGTCGCGGTGCCTTTCACGATCCCGGTGCCAGGCCGACCGGAGGCGGTGAATCATGACTACTCAGGTGAATGCCAAACCCATTGATCGGGCGCGGATCGCGGAACTGACCGAGATCGAGCAGCAGAAACTCGACGATCGCACCCAAGCGTCGCGGGCGATGTACGCCCAGGCCAGCGAGCACCTTTCCGGCGGCGTGGCGTCGTCCTATCAGGGCCGCGTGCCGTGGCCGATCTACATCGACCGTGGCGAGGGCGACAAGATCTGGGACGTCGACGGCACCGAGTACTACGACTTTCACAACGGCTTCGGCTCCATGGTGCAGGGCCACGCCCACCCGGCGATCGGCGCGGCGGTCGCCGCCCGCTACCCGCTGGGCACCCACTTCGGCTGTGCGGTCTCCGACAGCTATGTGGTGGCCAATGAGCTGGCCAAGCGCTGGGGCCTGCCGAAGTGGCGCTTCACGAACTCCGGTTCGGAGTCCACCATGGACGCCATCCGCATCGCCCGCGCCTACACCGGCCGCGACACCGTGATGAAGATCTTCGGCTCCTACCACGGCCACCACGACACCGTCATGGTCTCGATCGGCGTCCCCTACGACAAGATCGGTGACCGCGAGAACTACGAGTCGCTGTCCTACGGCGGCGGCATTCCCCAGGCCGTGGTCGACATGACCGTTGCGGTGCCGTTCAACGATGCTCCGGCGATGGAGCGTCGCATCCAGAAGCTGGAGTCCGAGGGACGCCTGCCCGCCTGCGTGATCATGGAAGCGGCCATGATGAACCTCGGTGTGGTGCTGCCTGAGCCGGGCTACCTGGAGGCCGTCCGCGAGATCACCCAGCGCTACGGCATCGTGTTGATCTTCGACGAGGTCAAGACCGGTCTGTGTGTGGCTCCCGGTGGTGCGACCGAGCGCTTCGGCGTCCTGCCCGACATGGTCACGCTGGCCAAGTCGCTGGGCGGCGGCCTGCCGTCCGGTGCGATCGGTGGCAGCGAAGAAGTGATGGCCATCGTCGAAAACGGCAAGGTCTACCAGGTGGGTACCTACAACGGGAACCCGCTGTCGATGGCGGCCGCGCGCGCATCCCTGGAGCAGGTGCTGACCGAAGAGGGCTACGCCCACCTCGACCACCTCAACGAGCGGATCCTCACCGGCGCCCGCGACATCATCGCCCGCTACGACCTGCCCGGCTACGCCGTCGGCATCGGTTCGAAGGGCTGTGTCACCTTTTCCGAGGTCAAGGTGACCGACTATGAGAGCTACAAGGAGAACCAGGACGTCGAGCTGACCGAGCTGACCTGGTTGTGGAACATGAACCGGGGCATCTTCGCCACCCCGGGCCGCGAGGAGGAGTGGACGCTGTCGGTGACGCACACCGACGAGGCTGTCGACCATTACCTGGCCGTGTTCGAGGAGTTGGCCGCAGCCCTGCGCGCCTGAGCATTTCCGATCGGTGGGTGCCCTCGGCACCCACCGATCGTCTTTCTGCGTCGGGGGATCGCCGGCATTCGGTGGGCAAGTTTCCCGACCCGTTGGCGTGGCTGGAATCGCGCAGATACGCTTCGGTTTCATGAGCCAGACGCCACAAGAACCCCAGGTGGGACAAATCGTCAACGGATACCAGTGGAATGGCGTCCAGTGGGTGCCGGTACAACAGGCCCAGGCCGCGCAGCAGGCGCCGCAGGTGGGCCAGGTTGTCAACGGTCACCAGTGGAATGGCGTCCAGTGGGTGCCGCTGCAGCAAGCCCAGCAGGCGCCGCAGGTCGGTCAGGTCGTGAACGGTCATCGCTGGGACGGAACTCGCTGGGTGCCGGTGCAGCAAGCCCAGCAGGTGGGTCAGGTTGTCAACGGCCATCAGTGGAATGGCGTCCAGTGGGTGCCGCTGCAGCAAGCCCAACAGCAGGCGCCGCAGGTCGGTCAGGTCGTGAACGGCCATCAGTGGAATGGCGTCCAGTGGGTGCCGGTACAACAGGCCCAGGCCGCGCAGCAGGCGCCGCAGGTGGGCCAGGTTGTCAACGGTCACCAGTGGAATGGCGTCCAGTGGGTGCCGCTGCAGCAAGCCCAGCAGGCGCCGCAGGTCGGTCAGGTCGTGAACGGTCATCGCTGGGACGGAACTCGCTGGGTGCCGGTGCAGGAGGCTCAGGCCGCGCAGCAGCAGGCGCCGCAGGTCGGCCAGATCGTGAACGGCTACCAGTGGAATGGCGTCCAGTGGGTGCCCGCGCAACAGGCTCAGCAGACTCAGGCTCAGCAGGCTCAGGCGCAGCCGGCCCAGCAGCAAATGCCGCAGGTGGGTCAGGTTGTCAACGGTTATCGGTGGGACGGAACCCGCTGGATGCCGGTGCAGCAGGATGCGCCGAAGGTGGGTCAGGTCGTCGACGGCTACATGTGGGACGGCCAGCAGTGGCGCCCGCCGGTGGCCACGCAGCCCACGCCCGAACCGGCGCAGCAGATGCCGCAGGTCGGCCAGGTCGTCAACGGCTACCGCTGGGATGGTGCCCAGTGGTTGCCGGCCGAGGCCGCCGCTGCCGAGATGCCCGCTACCGACGCGTCCGTCGAGGCGCCGGTCGTTGAAGAGGCGGCCGTTGAGG
>CAZLJN010000343.1:0-2748 GCA_964559815.1 uncultured Propionibacteriaceae bacterium | reverse complement strand
TCGCTGGTCGCGGCCCAGCTCGACCGGGCCCTCGGCGACGCCCGGCTGCGCGCGGAGTGTATGGCGCCAATCTGTTGTCGCAGCAAGGCCAAACGGCCGCGAACGAAGGGCGTAACCAACGAGAGGCGAAGTGATAGAGGTGCGGAGGCGGTGGGACGGGTGAGTGCGAGGCACAAGTGTCGCGCGCACCAGGCTCGGCGTCGCCGACGCCTGGTCTGGCCTGGCATGCGAGTCATGGCCGACATCTTTTGGGACGAGGTCAGCGAGGGGCGCCATCAGGACGCCGTGCGCACTGCGCGGGGAATGGCCGATACTGGGGATTCGCGTGGCCACTATCTGGAAGCGCTCGTTCTGGATGAGGTTGGTCAATACCGCGATGCGGACAAGGCCGCTCGGCATGCGGCGAGCGCGGGCCATCCGGGTGGTTTGCGTCGTTGGGCGCTGGCGAAGCGACGCCAGAAGAAGTACAAGCCGGCGTTGCGCGCACTGGAACGAGCCGCGCGGATAGCCCCGGATGCGGGGTGGGACGCCTTGCACGCGGACTGGAGGTACTGGGCGGGCGACTCCACAGTCACTCTGGAGGAGCTTGCTCAGGCTGCGATCGTTGACCCGTTCGTCAGGCTGACACGTGCCTACATGCTGATGCACTCGGGCCGGGTTGATGAGGCGGAGTCCGAGTTCGAGATCGCTGCCGGGGAAGGCTTCTCCGAGGCGTGGGTTCCGCTGGGCAACATCGCGGAGAATCGTGGGGACACTCAAGTGGCCCTGGGCTGGTACGCGCGCGGCGTCGCTGCTGGGGATCCTCACGCCATGCTTAATGCAGGCCTGGTCCGTTGGGGTCTGGGGGAGCATGTAGAGGCGGAGTGGCTCTTTCGGCAGGCGGCCGGACAGGACAGGCGGGCACGGCGATGGCTGTCGAGCAAGTATCGTGCGCGAAAGCGGCGCCGCCGTTCTACCCAGCGTACGGCAGTCGGGCAATCAGAATAAGGGAGGCGTCTGGGGTATGGTAGGAGCAAGTGGCAGTCACGAGTGATGGAAGTAAAATGCCCAGCGACTTGCATGAGCGGCTTAAGGACTCCATTGTGGCTGCTTGGCCAGACGCCAAGCCGGTCCGACGCACGAGACTAGATGAATATAACATCCATCGCTCACTGAACGGCATTTCACAACGCTGCTGGCTCTTCCTAGATGACGACGGCGAACTGTATGCGGTGCTGATCGTGAAGTTCGAAAACTCATCCGCCTATGATCTGAACATCCGATTGAGAGCTAATAAGGAGCCGCTGAAGGGTCTCGACGAGCGGGCGATCGCGAAGTACCTGATTGACTTGGCTCAAGATCTCTCCACTCCTCGGAAGGTCAGGCAACTTACCTGGGATGAGGCTACGGCCACGAGCCATCGATTCGCTAGTCGGGTGCCGTTTAACTTCCTTGCCCGCATGCACTTCCTTGCATGCCTGGAGTGTGGCCAGAATCTCACCGCACAGTTCGTTAACTCGATTGTCGAGAAACTTCGCAAACCATGCAAGAAATGGAAGGTGCCCGATCTGGTCTCTATTGAAGAGGGCTGGGATGAGGAGAAGCCGCGCGATTATGCTCTCAATATCGTTGCCACAGCGTTCCAGCTGGTATTGCGGGAGCGGGATCAGCTTCGTAAGCAATTCCGTGAGGCGATGAGTGGTGACTGAGTCGCGTTGCTCGCAAGGGCGTCAAGCAAAGAAAGAGTAGGGGAGGGTTATCAAGAAGGTGAAATCTTGGTGGCGCAACGGGAGGGCTAAGTTGTGAGCCGGCAGCAGAACCGCTGGTTTCCTGACGGGCGTGCTCGTGCGGCGCCCCGGCTTCAGGCGGGATGGACGCTGGTGGACGAGGTCTGGGACGCCGAACGGGCAGGTGGCGCGGAGCTCTTCCTGCTTCGTTTGAAGGCGCCGGATTCACTCCTTCTCGGACTGAGTGTGAATGCAGGCACCCGGCGGACTTTCGTATTCGAGGGAGTGGCGGATTTTCAGCTTGACGGACAACTCGTGCTCGGGGAAGAGGGGATCGGCTGGGACGTGCTCGGAACGTTCATGCTTGTCGGATCGGAGGAGAGAGTCGACGGTCGCGTGGTCTACTTCATGGAGTTGTCGAATGCCGTCATCTGCTTCGCCAGTCATCGGGGATTCGAACCGGACGAGATCGCTGGGGCCTCTCGCCGACCCGAATGTCCAGCGCAGCGCACCTAGCTGAGCTGAACAACGACGTGTACGAGTTCGTAATGGTTCTGTATTCGCTCGAGTTTACTGCGCGCAGCGCCACAGTGTCGTGGGCCGTGACCGAGAACGGGTGAGGTCGGCCGGATGTGTAGGGTTCCAGGTTTCGCCGATCGTCATCGATGATAAGCAAGACGAGCCCAGATCAAGGCGTTCAGGTCATTATCGGAGCAATTGCTCTGGTTCAGGCTGGGGCGCCTCACGAATCGGAGTAGGCGTGGGGGGTCTCGACAGGCTTGACCAGCGGTTTGGTGCGGCTTGACCAGCGGTTTGGTGCGGCTCGATCAGCGATTGGTGGATCGGGGAGCGCGGGAGATTGGGTTACGGCGAGAACAGCAGGAGCAGGCCGCCGCAGGTGTAGCCGATCATGACCAGGAGCATCGGCACCTGGCCGCGGATGCGGCGCTCTGCGGGGAGCACGCGGACGCTGAGTTCGTGGGCCACGAGGATGCCGAGCACGTGGCCGCCGATCGCCATCAGCACGCCGACGTGGAAGAGG
>CAZLJN010000342.1:0-2783 GCA_964559815.1 uncultured Propionibacteriaceae bacterium | reverse complement strand
AGTTCTCCAGATTGATCATCGTCGGCACCAAGGCGACCTGCTGGGCGGCCATCAGCTCGATCGTGGCCGCGTCCAGCCCAGTGCCGTGCTCGATCCCGTCGATGCCGGCCCGCACCAGCTGCTGCACCGACTCCTCACCGAAGCAGTGGGCGGTCACCTTGGCGCCCAGCTCGTGCGCCTTCGCGATCGCGGCCGCCGCCACGTCCGCCGGCCACAGCGGCCCCAGGTCTCCCGAATCGCGATCGATCCAGTCCCCCACCAGCTTCACCCAGCCATCACCACGGACGGCCTGGCGGGCGACTTCGTCGATCAGCTCGCCGGGCTCGATCTCGTTGGCGTAGTTGCGCAGGTACCGCTTGGTCCGAGCAATGTGCCGCCCGGCACGAATGATTCTGGGCAGGTCGGCACGCTCATCGATCCAGCGGGTGTCGATCGGTGAGCCGGCGTCGCGCACCAGCAGCGTGCCGGCGTCCCGGTCGGTGACGGCCTGGGCCTCGGCGACCCCGTCCGGCACCGGGCCGTGCGGCCCCAGCCCGATGTGGCAGTGCGCATCCACCAGGCCCGGCATGATCCAGGCTCCTCGGCACACCGTGACCGCGTCAGCCACCGGCTCGGTGCGGATCAGGCCGTCGACCACCCACAGATCACGCTGCTCGCCCGCGGGCAGCACCACACCGGCCAGATGCAGCGGAATCGATTCGGGTGCCCCCGTCGGGCTCGTGGCGCCATGGTCATGGGCGAAGAACTCGGCCTCGCCGAGCCCGGGCGGGCCGTGGTGGTGACTCATGGCGGGAGGCTACCGGATCGGTCGCCTCCCGCCAGGGAGTCGGGCTCACTTGTCGAGGGCGACCTTTGCCACCTGGACGAAGCCGTCCAACTGGTAGACCATCACCGACTGCGCCGAGGCGACGTACAGCCGGCCGTCGATGGTCAGCCCACGGATTTCTGGAGACCCTTGGTCGAGGCTGGCCGGCACCTTCACCCGGCCCACCAGGGTGAAGCCCGCAGTGGGGTCGTAGCGGTACAACTCGAAGGAGGCCTTGCCGGTCCCCCAGTCGGTGACCGGGAAGCCGATCAACCCGGCCGCGGGATCGGCCAACACGGCCCGATGGTCGTCGGAGGCACCGGAGTCGACACCGCCCGTCCGCAGGGTGGTGAGTTCCCGCACCGCCAACGGATCGGAGGTGTCGAACATCGACAGCTTGATCCCCCGCTCCTCACCCTTGCTGGTGGCGTCGCGACCCAGGCCCACCATCCGTCCGTCCGCCCAGGGGTGCAGGTAGGAACTGAAGCCCGGGATCTTCAGTGCACTGAGCACCCGCGGAGCGCTGGGATCGGCCAGGTCGATGGCGAACAGCGGGTCGGTCTGGCGGAAGGTCACCACGTACCCGATGCCCTCCTGGAAACGCACCGATTGCACCGACTCGTTCTTCGCCAGCGAACTGATCTTCCCGGTAATCGACAGGTCGGCGTCCAGCACGTACAGAGCTGCGCGCTGCACCCACCGGCGGGACGCCGCCTCCCCCTCCATCGTGGTGGCGATCCGCAGGTGACCGTTCCACTCGTCCAACGAGAACTGGTCGACGACCCTGCCCGGGACCGAGCCCTGGGCAGCCACCGAGAGCTGGCCGGCGTGAACCGCGATCCGGGCCAGGTGCGTGACCGCCAGCCCGGTGATGTCCTTCGGTGCGCGAGCCTTCTCGGCCGCGTCCTTGGACGGCGAGCCGTCGACGGCGGCGAGGTAGAGGTTGTCGGGACTCATGTAGACCGTCGAGGCGTCCCCGAAGACCGACTCCGAATCGATCCGCGTGCGCGTGTCCAGGTCGATGCTGCTGACCACCGCGTAGGTGGGGCCGCTCGGGGCCGGCATGATCAGGCAATCGCCAGGCCGGGCGAAGGTGGCGACCTGGTCGCGGGTGAAGATCGGGACGAAGGTCGCCGGATCATCCTTGTTCGCCTTGGACGGATCAGTGATCGTGTACTGGCTGACCAGGTAGAGCACATTGTCGGCCAGCCGGGTGGTCACCAGACGACCGCTTTGGCCCAGGCTGCCCTGATAGCGCGGTTGGGCGGGGTCGGAGACGTCGTAGATCAGCGCCTTGGTGAGCGAGGCATCGAACGGCAGGGCGAAGCTGTCGCTGGGCATCGGCAGAGTGCCGGGAAAGTCGGTGGTGCGCAGCTGATACTCCGAGACCAGCACCACCAACGTGGTGCCGCGCAGGATCAGCTCGATCACCGGCCCTTGAATGGTGTAGCGGTCCCCCGAGGGCGTGCTCGCCACACCGGCGGAGGTGTCGATCCGGGAGAGCACCCGGGTGCCGTCACCGGCCGCAGCCACCACGGCCACCTGCTTGCCCGAAGCGACGAAGATGCTGCGTCCGTCGCTCTTGACCAGATCACCCTCATCAATGGTCTGAACCTGAACGTTGGTCTTCCACGATCCGGTGGTCTGCGGCGCGGGGACCGGCTGACGATCCTCAATGCTGCCGCCCCACACTCTCGGCGACGGCACCGGGGCGGTGCGGACGGCGGAGTAGAGCGTGCCGTAGTCGGCCACGGCATTCTCGGCGGTGTTGGTGTTTCCCCCGGAGTTGACCGACCAGCCGCCGTTCACCCCCACCCCGATCAACCCTACGACGGTGATCGCGGCCACCGCCGGCGTCAGCCAGCGGCCCCAGCGGCGAGGTGGCTGCGCCGTCCGTTGCGGGCCGCCCGCAGTGGGTTCGGCGTCCGCCTCAAGCTGCGCGAACAGCTCCTCGCGAAGCTCAGGGGTAGGCCGCATC
>CAZLJN010000341.1:0-2786 GCA_964559815.1 uncultured Propionibacteriaceae bacterium | reverse complement strand
GAACCGTGTGTACCGCGAGCACCGCCTGGCCGACGTGGCGATCCTCGCACCCCAGGTCGTCGTCCTGCAGAAGGGCGGGACGCGCCGTTTCATGGAGGAGCTGGGCCAGACCAGCGTCCAGCAGAAGTTCCCCCACATCATCGACGAGGGGCGCTGCCGCCTGATGCGGAAGTTCGCCGTCTCGTCAACGCCGGACTAACAGGAGGCAGTCATGAGCAAGCGGTTGGGAGTCTGCATCATCGGAGCCAGTGGGGCCATTTCCAGCACCCTCGTCGCGGGCGTGGCGCTGATGCGTCGGGGGCTCGTGCCGCGGTTGGGCATGATCACCGAGTCGGAGACGATGAAGGGCCTCGACCTGCCGCCGGTGGACGGGCTGGTCTTCGGCGGGTGGGACCTGCTCCCCTGGAACATGTACGAGGCGGCGAAGCACCACGCGGTGCTGCCGCTGCACGTGGTCGACCAGGTGAAGGACGAACTGGCGGCCCTCGAGCCCTGGCCGGCGGTCGCCTCGGCGAACTTCCTCACCGCGCTGACCGGCAAGAACGTGGTCGCGGCGAAGGACTTCCGCGAGGAGATCAAGATCATCCAGGGGAACATCGAGGCGTTCAAGAAGAAGCACGACCTCGACCGCGTGGTGATGGTGAACCTCACCTCCACCGAGAAGTTCACCGAGGTCGCCGACGTCCACACCACCATCGAGGCCTTCGAGAAGGGCCTGGACGCCAACGACGCGCGCATCAGCCCCGCGATGAAGTACCTCTACGCGGCGATCATGATGGGCGTGCCCCACGCCAACTTCACCCCCAGCCTCAGCAAGATCCCCGCGCTGGAGAAGCTGGCCGAGGTCAAGGGTGTGCCCATCGCCGGTGAGGACGGCAAGACCGGCCAGACCCTCATCAAGACCGCGATCGCGCCGATGTTCGTCATCCGCCAGCTCAAGGTGCAGGGTTGGTTCTCGACCAACATCCTGGGCAACCACGACGGCCTGGTGCTGAACGACCCGGCCGCGAACAAGACCAAGGTCACCAGCAAGAAGAGCGTCCTGGACAGCGTGCTCGGCTACACCGTGCCGCACCACCAGGTGCACATCCACTATTACGAGCCGCGCGGCGACGACAAGGAGGCCTGGGACAACATCGACATCCAGGGCTTCTGCGGTGAGCGCATGCAGCTGAAGCTGAACTTCCTCTGCAAGGACTCCATCCTGGCCGCGCCGCTGGTGGTGGACCTGGCCCGCCTGCTCGACTGCGCCAAGCTCCACGGCGACAAGGGCATCCAGCGCTGGATGTCGGTGTTCTTCAAGTCGCCCTACCACACCGAGGCAGAGGTGCCGGAGCACAACCTCTTCAAGCAGAACCTGCTGCTCGAGGCCTGGGTGGCCAAGCACAGCAAGGGGAACAAGTAACCATGTCCCGACCGCTCGCACTCTTCGGTGGCCAGCCGGCCGTGCGCCCCGAGGCGCATGTCCGTTGGCCGGTCCTGGGCGCCGAGGAGCGCGAAGCGGTGCTGCGCGTCCTCGACCGCGGCGTACTCTCCGGTCCCTTCGCCCCCGAGGTGAGGGGACTGGAGTCCGAGTGGGCCGCCTACCTCGGCTCCAAGCGCTGCATCACCACGAACAGCGGCACGGCGGCCCTGCAGATAGCCCTGGCCGCGGCCGGGGTGGGCCCGGGTGACGAGGTCATCGTCCCCGCCTTCACCTTCGTCGCCACCGCGCTCGCGGTGCTGCACCAGGCGGCGGTACCGGTCTTCGTGGACATCGAGACCAAGACCTGGGGCGCCGACCCCAGGCTGATCGAGAAGGCGATCACCCCGCGGACCAAGGTGATCATGCCAGTGCACATCCACGGCACGCCATGCGACCTGGACGCCATCCAGGAGCTCTGCCGGCGCCGCGGCATCACCCTCATCGAGGACGCGGCGCAGGCGCACGGCAGCACGCACCAGGGCCGCAAGGTCGGCACCTTCGGCAAGCTGGGCTGCTTCAGCGTGCAGTCGTCCAAGAGCCTCGCCGCCGGCGAGGGCGGCATGGTGGTGACCGACGACGACGAGCTGTACGAGCGGGCGAACCGCACCCGCATGTTCGGCGAGAACATCAAGCTGGGCGACGAAGCGGGTTATCGGCTCGACCGCGCCCTGGACGGCAACCGCGCCTACGACTCGCTGGGCATGGGCTGGATGTACCGCACCACCGAGCTGAACGCGGCCGTCTGCCGCGCCCAGCTCAAGAAGCTGGACGCGTACAACGCCAGCGCCCAGCGCAACGCGACCCTGCTCTCCCAGCGGCTCGCGGACCTGCCCGGGGTCACCCCGCCGCAGCTCCGCGAGGGCGACACCAGCTGCTTCCACAAGTATCGGGTCCGCCTGGACGCCTCGAAGGTGGGCATCGACGTGCCGGCGAAGCGGGTCCGCGACGCGGTGCGTGCGGCGCTGCAGGCCGAGGGCCTGGAGGCCTGCCTGTGGCAGACCCAGCCGGTGCCCGGCCAGGGCCTGTTCCGCAACGAGTCCGGCTTCGGCGGCAAGCCCTGCCCCTGGGACCTCTCCGCGCCGGTGAACTACGACCTCGCGCAGTACCCCGAGACCATCAAGCTGCTCGACAGCTCGCTGGTGCTCTTCTCGCACACCTGCCCCATCGCGCCGCAGCCGGTGGAGCTGGTGGAGGCCTACGCGGACGCCTTCGCGCGGGTGTGGGGCAAGCTGGACGAGGTGCTGGCCAAGGTGCCGACGGCATGAGCCTCGCGCGGGTGACCGCCCTCCTTGATCGCCGCGTTCTCGGAGTTGAGGCCGAA
>CAZLJN010000340.1:0-2802 GCA_964559815.1 uncultured Propionibacteriaceae bacterium | reverse complement strand
CCGCCGGCGCAGCCGTCACCGTGTCGGTCTGTGCCGAGGTCGCCGAGGCGTCGTCGTAGCCGGTTTTCGTCCCGGTCACCCGCACCGAGATCTTCTTGCCAAGGTCGGCGGCGACCAGGCGATACAGCTCGCCGGTGGCCCCGGAGATCTCACTGCCGTCACGGAGCCACTGGTAGCTATAGGAGTCAGGGACGGGATCCCAGGTGCCCTGATCGGCCCACAGGGTGACACCGACCACGGGCGTCCCACTCACGACCGGAGTGCCCGGGGTGATCACCACGGCCTCGACCGGTCCGACCCGCTCACTGAAGATCCCGCCGTCGGTGATGGTGTAGGCCACCAAATAGCGGCCGGCATCGCCGGCCTGCAAGGTGTAGGTCGGGTTTCCACCCACCCACGAGCCGCTTCCGCCGCTGGCGGCGGCGTAGCTGTACCAGGCGTAGGACGACGGTGTGGTCGAGAAGCCCGACGGGGTGACGCTGAGGACCTCCCCCACCTTCAACGTTCCCGACACTGTCAGCGTCGCCGAAAGAGCCTGCGCCGGTGGTGCCGCGATGGTGTGTAGTCCGAGGATCAAGCTGATGGCGACGAGCGCTGTGCCGAGCCGCTTGCCATGTCGTCTGGGGTCATGCCGGATGGTCATGCCGATGTCTCCTTGCTCATATGGCGGTCTGCAGCAGGCGGCGGGGCAGCTGCACTGCTGCCGAGTCGGTGAACGCGGTCGCGCAACCCGCTGCGCTTCCTATTCGATCACTGACTCTGGAAGGAGGTGCGGGACAAAGCGGTGTTCCTCACCCGATGAATGCCACCGTGCCACGATCGGGGCGATCGCGTGCTGATTCTCAGTCGAATCGCGTGTCCCGGGGGTGATGTGGTCCGTGTCGCCCGACCTGCCCGGCCGGTGCTATCGCCAAAATCCCGACCACCTCACCATCGCGGGTGAGTGAGACGTCAGCAGGGCCCCGGGAGTGATCCCGGGGCCCTGCTGTGTTGCTGCGTCAGCCGATCACTACGGCGCTGGTGCCGTCGGTGGTGATCGAGTTGCCAGCGAAGACCAACCGGTAGCTGGTCGACGCGGTGGCCTTCCAACTGGTCTTCAACTTGCCGTGGTGTGAGAGCCGCGCAGTCTTCTGGGTCACCCAGGAGCCGTCGACCAGCTTCTGCACGGTGACCTTCGCTCCGGCCAGCGCCCGCCAGCCCTTCACGTCGGGCACCCAGGTCTTGACGGTCGCCGTCAGCGTCCGCTTCGTGCCCTTGACCTTCAACTTCGGCGTCGTCATCGTGATGGTGGCCTTCACATGACCAGTCGCTGTCAGCGTGCTGGTGACCGAGCCGCCGACCGAGGCGGGCTCATAGATACCGGTCCAGGTGCCCTTGGGCGCAGCGAACTTGATCGCGCCCAGATAGTCGCCGGTGCACCACTTGAACGTGCCGGTCGCGGTGCCGATCAGGTCGGCCCGGCCGCTCGGCACGACGCTGCGCGGGGTGAAGTCGGGGCCCGATCCGGTGAGGGTGACGGTGCCGAGCTTCTTGCCGCGCTTGTTGGTGACCTTGCTGGTCAGGGTCACTTTGGTCACCGCCCAGGCCTCGTAGGTCGAGACCTGGTAAGTGGCGCTCACCGGCACCGACACGCAACGTCCCGAACCGATCACCACATCACTGGCCGTGAACGCCGTCAGCGTCGCCGCCGGCGCAGCCGTCACCGTGTCGGTCTGTGCCGAGGTCGCCGAGGCGTCGTCCAATCCGGTCTTGTGTGCGGTGACCCGCACCGAGATCTTGGTGCCCAAATCTGCGGCGACCAGGCGATACAGCTCGCCGGTGGCCCCGGAGATCTCACTGCCGTTGCGCAGCCACTGGTAGCCGTAGGAATCCGGCGTCGGGTCCCAGGTGCCGGCATCGGCCCAGAGGCCGCTGCCGACGATCGTCGTGCCGGAGACCGCCGGCGTCCCAGGGACGAAGTCTGCCGCGATGACGGCGTCGGTCTGGTTGGAGGTGCTGCTCTCCCTGGTGTATCCGACCTTGACGCCGGTCACTCGGACGCTGATCTTCTTGCCCAGGTCGTCGCTGACCGGTGTGTAGGTGGCGTCGGTAGCTCCGGTGATGTTGTCGCCGTCGCGCAGCCACTGGTACTCATACGAGTCCGTCGCGGGGCTCCAGGTTCCGGGGCTGACGCTGAGTTCGACGCCCACCGTGGCGGACGTACTCACTGATGGCGTGCCGGTAGCGGTGTAGTCGACCGTCGGCACCGTGGCGGTTTGGGCCGAGGTGGCGCTCGCTGCGGTGTAGCCCGACTTGTGCGCGGTGACCCGGATGCTGAGCTTCGAGCCTGCGTCCGCCGGGACGACGGTGTAGTCCAGGTTCGTGGCGCCGTCGATGGGGGTACCGTCCCGCAACCACTCATAGGTGAACGAGTCCGGGGTCGGGGTCCACACTCCGGTGAAGCCCAAGACCGTATTGCCCACCTCCGCGGGATCGCCACCCACTTGCGGGGTACCGATGCCGGTGAAGGTGGATCCGATGGCCTGTGCCGTGCCGACCGGCATAGCTTGGAACCCGACCAGCAGGCTCAGCACGGCCAATGCCGTGCCTAGTCGCGTGCGGAAACGTCGGGCGGGATGCCGGATTGTCACTGTGATCTCCTTGCTCAAATGGCGGTCTGCAGCAGGCGGCGGGGCAGCTGCACTGCTGCCGAGTCGGTGAACGCGGTCGCGCAACCCGCTGCGCTTCCTATTCGATCACTGACTCTGGAAGGAGGTGCGGGACAAAGCGGTGTTCCTCACCCGATGAATGCCACCGTGCCAC
>CAZLJN010000339.1:0-2820 GCA_964559815.1 uncultured Propionibacteriaceae bacterium | reverse complement strand
GATCAAGGTGATGACCGACGGCATCCTGCTGGCCGAGATTTCCCACGATCGGCTGTTGCGGCGCTACGACACGATCATCATCGACGAGGCCCACGAACGCAGCCTCAACATCGACTTCCTGCTGGGCTACCTCAAGCAGCTGCTGCCGCGGCGTCCGGACCTGAAGGTGATCATCACCTCGGCCACCATCGACACCGCACGCTTCAGCGAGCATTTCGACAACGCCGAGGTGATCGAGGTCTCCGGGCGCACCTACCCGGTGGAGGTGCGCTACCGCCCGGTGGTCGATGAGGCTCATCGCGACCGTGATCAGCTCGAGGCGATCTGCGACGCGGTGCGCGAGGTATCGTCCCGACTGGACGGCGATGTGCTGGTGTTCTGCTCCGGCGAGCGCGAGATCCGCGACGCCGCCGATGCCATCAACGCCCTCGATCTGCCCTTCACCGAGGTCTTGCCGTTATACGCGCGGTTGCCGTTCTCTGAACAGCAGCGCGTCTTCGGCCCGCACACCGGACGGCGGATCGTACTGGCCACCAATGTGGCCGAAACCTCATTGACCGTGCCGGGGATCCGCTACGTGATCGATCCCGGGTTCGCCCGAATCTCGCGGTATTCGGCACGCACCAAGGTGCAGCGCCTGCCGATCGAGCCGATCTCGCAGGCTTCGGCCAATCAGCGCGCCGGACGCTGCGGCCGACTCGGCCCGGGCGTCTGTCTGCGCCTGTACAGCGAGGAGGACTTCGCCGGGCGTCCGGAGTTCACCCAGCCGGAGATCCTGCGCACCAACCTCGCCTCGGTGATCCTGCAGATGGCCGATGCGGGACTCGGTGACATCGTCGACTTCCCCTTCGTCGAGCCGCCGGATTCGGCGCAGGTACGCGACGGGCTGCGGTTGCTGACCGAGCTCGGGGCGATCACTCCTGGCAAGGGCAAACACACCAGCGTGAAGCTGACCTCGGTGGGCCGGACGCTGGCGCGACTGCCGGTGGATCCGCGGTTGGGACGCATGCTGGTCGAAGCCGATCGACTCGGCTGCCTGCGCGAGGTGCTGCCGATCGTGGCCGGCCTGGCTATCCCGGACCCGCGGGACCGTCCGGCCGAGGCGGAGGCGCTGGCTGATGCCGCCCATCGCCGGTTCTGGGCGCCGGAGGCCGATGGGGGAGAGGCCACCCCGGATGGCTCCGACATTGCCGCCCTGCTGCGGCTGTGGACCTACCTGCGCGAGCAGCGCCGGCAACTGTCGGGTAACGCCTTCCGGCGGCTGTGCCGCACCGAGTACCTGAACTTCCTGCGGGTCCGGGAGTGGCAGGACCTGCACATCCAGCTGCGTGAGGCCTGCGCCGAGGCGGGCCTGCATCGCAACGATGTGCCGGCGGGCCTGGATCGGGTGCATACGGCCGTGTTGGCGGGGCTGTTGTCGCACATCGGGTTGTTGGACGCCGCCAGTGTGGCCAAACCGGCGCGGGGACGGCGGCGCGGTCCGGCGGAGTACCTAGGTGCGCGCGGAGCCAGGTTCGCCATCAACCCCGGCTCCAGTGCCGCCCGCACCAACGCCGAACTGGTGATGGCCGTCGAACTGGTGGAGACCTCCCGGCTGTGGGCCCGGCTGGTGGCGCCGATCACCGCCGCTCAGGTCGAGGAGGTCGGCGCGCACCTGCTGAAGCACCACTACTCCGAGCCGCACTGGTCGGCCCGTGGCGGGCAGTGTGTGGCCTATGAGCGGGTGAGCCTGCTCGGGGTGCTGATCATCGCCCAACGTCAGGTCAGCTACGCCCGGATCGATCCGGTGGTCGCGCGGGAGGTGTTCATCACCGCCGCGCTGGTGGAGGGGCAGTGGCGCACCCGGCATCACTTCTGGGAGCGCAACCAGGCCGTCCGTGCCGAGGCCGAGGCGCTGGCCGACCGCAACCGTCGTCGTGACCTGTTGGTGGACGACGCCACTATCGCCGCCTTCTACGCCGCGCGGATTCCCGGCGATGTGGTCTCGGTGGCCCATTTCGATCGCTGGTGGCGCGACGCGCGACGCGCCACGCCGCACCTGCTCGACCTCACCATCGACGATCTGGTCGATGAGGCGCTGGCCGACGACGGCGGAGCCTTCCCGACGCGGTGGTCGACCGCGGCCGGTGAACTGAGCGTCGACTACGTCTTCGACCCGGGAAGTGGTCACGACGGGGTGACGGTGACCGTGCCGCTGGAGGCGCTCACCCGGTTGGATCCGGCGGTGTTCACCTGGCAGGTGCCCGGCCTGCGGC
Source organism: uncultured Propionibacteriaceae bacterium (assembly GCA_964559815.1). GTDB lineage: Bacteria > Actinomycetota > Actinomycetes > Propionibacteriales > Propionibacteriaceae > Propionicimonas. The sequence continues at coordinate 565 of CAZLJN010000339.1, read as the reverse complement.
CTGAGGTCGCCACCGAGTTGATCCGCGGTCTGCCCAAGGCGCTGCGGACGCGGTTGGTGCCGGCTCCCGACACCGCGCAGCGTGCCTTGGCCTGGCTGGACGAGCATCCCGGCGGCTCGGGGGAGAGTCTGCCGGCTGCGCTGTCGCGAGCGGTGCACGCCTTGGCCGGGGTGGAGGTGCCGGTGGACGCCTGGCAGCCGGAGGAGTTGCCCGATCACTTGCGGGTGCGTTTCGTGGTCGGCGGCGATGGACGTCCGGTGATGGGCCGGGACCTGACGGCATTGGCCGAGCAGCTGGCCCCGCGGGTGGACCGCCGGTTGAACGCGGCCGCCTCGGAGCTGACTCATGCCGGCGCCCGCGATTGGGAGTTCGGCACTCTGGTCGAGCAGATCACCGCGCCCATGCCGGGTTATCCCGCGCTGGTCGATCGCGGCGACCGGGTGGGTGTCCAGGTGTTCGCCGATGTCGCAGCGGCGCGGCGATCGCAGCGCGACGGGCTGCGCCGGTTGATCGTGCTGTCCACCGTCGACCCCACCAAGTCGGTGGTGGCGCGGCTGAGTAACGT
>CAZLJN010000338.1:0-2822 GCA_964559815.1 uncultured Propionibacteriaceae bacterium | reverse complement strand
CGCCGTGGCCGTCCAGCCCATCACGTCGAGTCACCCAGCCGGCGTAGACGCCGTCATCGGGGAAGGCGAGCTCCACAGGAACCGGCAGGTTCGCGGTCGGGAAGCCCAGCAGTCGTCCGCGCTGATCGCCATGGGCGACCACCCCACGGAAGCAGAACGGGCGCCCCAAGTGTTCGGCGGCGTGCACCACATCGCCGAGAGCGAGGGCCTCGCGAATGCGGGTCGAACAGGTCTCCTCGTCACCGAAGCGCACCAACGGCAGGCCCTCGACCTCGAAGCTGTCACCGGCGAACTCGGCCAAAGTACGCACCGAACCGGCGGCCAGATGCCCGAAGCGGAAGTTCTCCCCCACCACGACAAGTTCGGGGTCCAGCGGGAGCAGGATCTCCTCGACGAATTTCGCCGGCGACCAACTCGCGAACTCAGGGGTGAAGTCAATCACCCGCACCCGATCAGCACCAGCTTCGGTGAGGTACTCGATGCGGGCTTCCAGACTGGTCAGCAGCAGCGGAGCGGTCGAAGGACGCAGCACCGAGACCGGGTGCGGCCAGAAGGTGACCACCACCAGCGGCAGTTCGGGATGGCGGCGCTTGGCTTCGGCCAGAACTTCACGGTGACCGGGATGGACGCCGTCGAAGTTGCCGATGACGACTACTGACGAGCCCATGACCACCTTTCCGATCCGGATTGTCCGGCTGCCAACACTACCAAGGCACGACGCGAGTGCCTCTCACCCGCCCAGTACGGCGACCGGGACGGCGTGTTGCGGCCCGTCGGGTCGGTACAAGGCGAGCAACTGATCGTCGTGCAGCACCGCGGTGGGATCAGCCGGCACAGCGATCGCCAGCCCGCGGCCGAAGCCGACGTCGCGGGCCGCAGCAGCGTCCACCTCTACGACCGGGAACGACCGCCGCGCGACCTCAGCCATGCTCAGCAGCGGCGGTGCGTCCGTGCCGGCCAGACCGGCATCATCGAGTGCCACCATGCTGAGATCGAAGCCACCGACCCGGGTCCGCCGCAGGGCGGTGAGGTGTCCCCCGGTTCCCAGCACCGCACCCAGGTCGCGAGCCAGCGCCCGGATGTAGGTGCCCGAGCTGCAATCCACGACCACCTCCACGTCCACCACAGCCACCTCGGCCTGGGCGGGACGTACAGCGAGCACGTCGAAGCGGGACACGGTCACCTCTCGGGCAGCCAGCTCGACCTGCTCGCCGGCGCGGACCAGCGCATAGGCCCGCTTGCCGTCGACCTTGATCGCCGACACCGATGACGGCACCTGGCTGATCAGTCCGACGAAGCCGGTGATCGCGGTGCGGATGTCAGCTTCGGTGATGCCCGCCGCACCGCGCGCGGCGGTGGCCTCGCCCTCGGCGTCGTCGGTATTGGTGTCGATGCCCAGCCGAATGGTGGCCGTGTAGGTCTTGTCGTGGCCGGCCAGGTGACCCAGCAACCGGGTGGCCCGGTTCACGCCCACCAGCAGCACGCCGGTGGCCATCGGGTCCAAGGTGCCGCCATGGCCGACCTTGCGGGTGCCATAGAGCCGCCGACAGCGTCCGACGACCTGGTGGGAGGTCCAGCCCTGCGGCTTGTCGACCACCACCAGCCCGGACGCACCGGGGTCAGTCAAGGTCTTCCTCGGCATCAACCGGCTTGCGGTACGGATCGGCCTCACCGGCGTAGCTGGCGCCGGCCGCCTGCGCAGCGACTGCTTCATCTGCGGCCTTGGCCCGCGCCAACGCGTCCTCGATCCGGCTGGCTTCCTCCTCGACAGCGTCGAGCACGAACGCCAGCGTCGGAGTGAACTTCAGCCCCAGGCGCTTGCCGACGGTCGAGCGCAGCAGCCCGGAGGCAGAAGCCAGCGCAATCGCCGACTCTTCCCGCGCCTCGGCGTCGCCCAGCACGGTGTAGAACACCGTCGCCTCATGCCCGTCACCGCTCACCCGGACGTCGGTGACCGTCACGAAGCCGAGGCGGGGATCCTTGATCCGTCGCTGCAGCATCTCGGCGATGATCACCTTGATCTGCTCAGCGGTCTTGGCGAATCGGGGACTCGACATGGTCTTTCCTTCCTGAATGCGTCCGCCCGGCCCCTGCACGCAAGGACCGGGCGGACAGTCGTGCGATCAGTCGCGCGGCTTCTCCACCATCTCGAAGACCTCGATGATGTCGCCGACCTTGATGTCGGAGAAGCGCGCCAAGGTGGTGCCACACTCGTAGCCCTCGCGCACCTCGGTGGCATCGTCCTTCTCGCGGCGCAGCGACGCGATGGAGGTTTCGACCACCACGGCACCGTCGCGCAGCAGACGGGCCTTGGCGTTACGCCGCAGGATTCCACTGAGCACCATGCAGCCGGCGATCGTGCCGATCTTCGACGACTTGAAGATCTCGCGGATCTCGGCCTGGCCGATCACCTTCTCCTCGAAGATCGGCTTCAGCAGACCCTTCAACGCAGCCTCGACCTCGTCGATGGCGGCGTAGATCACCGAGTAGTAGCGCACGTCCACACCCTCGGCGTCGGCCAGCTGAGTGGCCTTGCCCTGAGCCCGGACGTTGAAGCCGATGATGACGGCATCCGACGCCGCAGCCAAGGTGACGTTGGTCTCGGTGATGGCACCGACACCGCGGTCGATGACCCGCAGCGACACTTCGTCGCCGACATCGATCTGCAGCAGCGCGTCTTCCAGGGCTTCCACGGCACCGGCCGAGTCGCCCTTGAGGATGAGCCGCAGTTCCTGGGTCTCGCCCTTGGCCAACTGCTCGAACAGCTGATCGAGCGTCTTGCGACGCGTGGTCTTGGCCAGCATGGCCGCACGCTGCCGGGC
>CAZLJN010000337.1:649-2857 GCA_964559815.1 uncultured Propionibacteriaceae bacterium | reverse complement strand
CTGCGCGGTACCGCGCAGCACCGGGGCATTGGGCTGCATGGCGCGGGCGCGGTGGGCGAGCACGGCCTCGTCGCTGACCAGCGAACGCAGCTGCTCATCGGACAGGATCCGGATGCGGTTGACCTCATGGCTGGTGCGGAAGCCGTCGAAGAAGTGCAGGAACGGAAGCCGGGCCTCCAGGGTGGCTGCATGCGAGATCGCGGCGATGTCGTGAGCCTCCTGGACGCCGTTGGCGGCCAGGATCGCCCAACCGGTGACCCGGGCGGCCATCACGTCGGAGTGGTCACCGAAGATGCTCAGGGCGTGGGTGGCCACCGCACGCGCGGCGACGTGCAGCACCGCGGGGGTGAGCTCGCCGGCGATCTTGTACATGTTCGGGAGCATCAGCAGCAGGCCCTGCGAGCTGGTGAAGGTGCTACCCAGCGCACCGGCCTGAATGGCGCCGTGCAGCGTGCCGGCCGCGCCGGCCTCGGACTGCATCTCGATGATCCGCGGCACTTGGCCCCAGACGTTGCGCTTGCCCTTCGCGCTCCACACGTCGGCCAGTTCACCCATCGGGGAGGCCGGCGTGATCGGGTAGATGGCGCAGACGTCACTGAGCCGGTGGGCAACCGAGGCGGCCGCCTCATTGCCGTCCACACAGCTCCACTGGGCGCCCTGATCGCGCTTGGCGGGGGTCTGGCTGCTGTCGCTGTCGGTTGCGGTCGGTGTGACGACTGCGGTCATGAATGCTCCTTGGGTTCGGCCTAGACAAGTATCAACCTGTAACGAAAAAACTGCAGCCAAACAGAAGGTCACTAGGAGCTCTTCCTCGGCTGCAGTGCTCGAGTAACGCCGCCCGCGAAGACTGAGTGGTACTTCGCCGATCTACTCGTCCGACTCAAGGGTCAATGACTCGGTGGATTGAGCGCCACCTACGGGGGGTTACCCCAAGTGGTGTCAGATCTGGGCCGTGCTTTGGCGAGGAGGATACCCGGCCTGGCCCAGAAGAGCCACCCCCTATCTCGGGCCGCAACGTCGATCTCGCTAGGTAATTTGATAGGTCAAAGCCGGTTCAGGTGCCACGCCACGCGGCTCGACGCGGGTCAGCGACCGGGCAGAGTGCTGCGGACGGTGTGCCGGTCGTAGAAGTGGATCAGCACCGGCCAGGAGCGCACCTTCGCCTGACTGGCGGCGTCGAAGCTGCCCGGCCACAGGCGCATGATCACCGCCGTACTGCCGCTGCCCAGGTAGTCGACCATGACGCTCTGGAACTTCTGGTTGCGCAGCCGCTCCGGCGTGGAGCCGTCTGCGTGGGAGATGTCGTACACATAGCCGCTGAGGTCCACCACCAGCGGACAGCCGCGATCCAGATTGCGGCGCAAGGTGTCGGTCACGATCAGCGAGACCGGATTGTCGGTGGTCACACAGCCCGGACGATCGGCCAGAGCCGTGCGCACCTCGGCGACCGGGAAGGCCTTGCCCTCAGGAATCTGCAGTTGGGCGAAGCCGGCGGCACCGATCGCGAACACCACGACCGCGCCGATCACCGCCCGTGCGACTCGGGGGATGCGTTCGGTGAGTTCGGCCAGGCCACTGCCCAGCACCAGCGCCACCGGGGCGGCGGAGAAGGTCGGGTAGTGGACGAACCAGGACGGGCCGGCGAGCAAGGTGGCGATGGCGACCACCGCCAGGGCCACATACAGCCGGCCGAGCCGGGAACCGACGGCGGCAGCGATCGCCGCCACCAGCACCATCGACAGCAGGATCACCTGGGCGACCAGCGGCGGACCTCCGCCTGCGTTGATGAAGCGGCCGTCGACCAGCACCGGAGCGGACGGGTCGAGCTGCCCCAAGCCGACGATGTCACCGAGTCGCTCCCACGGGCCGACCGGCAGCTCCGGACGTCCGAGCTGGTCGAAGACCACCATCCGCCAGAACTGCGGCGCCAAGATCGCGAACGGGCCGATCACCGCCACCACCGCCGCCAGCGCACCCACCCCGGCCAGCAGCGCTGCCCGGAAGCCCTCGGCGAACCACAGCCACAGGCACACCGCAGCGACCAGCACCACTCCCCAGATCTTCACCGTGGCGCCGAAGCCGACCAGGGCACCGGCGGCCAGCAGTCGGGCCACGCCCAGTTGCCCGCGCTTCACCGCCGGGGCAAGCAGCGCCAGCGCCCACACCACCACGAAGCTGGCCAGCCCCTCCAGCCGGGTGGTGCGCTCG
>CAZLJN010000337.1:0-639 GCA_964559815.1 uncultured Propionibacteriaceae bacterium | reverse complement strand
CGCTGTAGATGGCCGGAAAGAACACCAGGTAGAAGCCAGCTCCAAGCAACCCCGGCACAATGCCGCGGACGACGAGCAGCCGGTAGATCAGTACCGCGGTGAGCGCCCCGAGCGCCATGAACGCCAGCCGAGCCACCAGGTTGGCCGCTTGGTCACCGATCACCGAACCCAGGGCCACGAATGGCTGCAGGAAGATCAGCAGCCCGGGCGGATGCAGCAGCAGGAAGTCGCGGTAAGGGAGGCGTCCCGAGCCGAGCCCGACCGCGGCGGCGTAGTAGACCGAGGGGTCGTAGTTGTCCACCGGGTACAGACCGCCACCGGCGAGCATCGGGAGCAGCCGGACGAGGAATGCCGCAGCGAACAGGGCGACCGGAAGCAGGATCCGGGTAGTGCGACCGGCCACCGTCCGTGGCGGCGTCAGCGCGTTCGTCGACACGAGGCCAGGCTATGGCCCGCCACCAACCGAGGGGTCAGGCGTCGAAATCGTCGACGTGGGCGCGTCCAGGGAGGCGCCGGCGGGTGAGCGGCTCGAGCACCCAGTAGACCGCGCTCGCCCAGATGCCGGCGACCAGCCAGCCCAGCGAGTTGTGACCCAGCCAGGTGTCGGCCAGCGGACCGGCGAACCACACCGTCTCGCCG
>CAZLJN010000336.1:0-2867 GCA_964559815.1 uncultured Propionibacteriaceae bacterium | reverse complement strand
GTGCAGGCGGCGCTGATCGGTTCGATCCTGGCCAACCTGCTGCTGGTGCTGGGGCTGAGCTTCGTGGTCGGCGGCATCAAGCACGGCACCCAGAAGCTCAACTCCGAACGGGCCCAGTGGATCGGGGTGATGCTGTTCGTGTCGGTGGCCGCCATGGTGATGCCGTCCCTGGCCACCTACGTCCACACCCCGGCCGAGCCGCACGAAACCACGCTGAGCCTGATCACCGCCGTGGTGCTGCTGGTGCTGTTCGCGCTCAGCCTGCCGGCGTCCATCCGCAAGGCCGATTCACCCGGCGTCATTCCCGAGGCGCACGAGGCGCCGCGGTGGTCGCTGCCGGTGGCGATCACGCTGCTGGCCGGTGCGGCGGTGGCGGCCGCCTTCGTCTCGGACTGGTTCGTCCAAGCCCTCGAACCTGCGATGCAGGCGCTCAACATCTCCGAAGCCTTCTCCGGCCTGGTCATCGTGGCGATCGCCGGCAATGCCGTCGAGAACGTGGTCGGGGTGCAGTTGGCGGCCAAGAACCAGTCCGAAACCGCCTTCGCGGTGGTGATCAACTCCCCGCTGCAGATCGCGCTGGTGCTCGCGCCGGTGCTGGTGATCGCCTCCAACCTGCTGGGCTTCACGGCGTTGACGCTGGTGTTCTCCCCGATGCTGGTGATGGCGGTCGCGGTGGCCGTGTTGGCGACCATCGTGATCACCTTCGACGGCAAGTCGAACTGGCTCGAAGGCGCCGCCCTGATCGGCCTGTACGCGATCATCGCCGCCTCGTTCTGGTGGGGGTAAGCGACCCTGCCTAGGTGCGGCTAGGTGTGGCTGGGTCGATTAGGTGTTCAGCGCGGTGAAGGTGAACCGCAGGCGTCCGTCCGCCAGCTCGGTGGCCTCGAAGCCGGCGAACTCCGCTCCGCCGGTCGCCTTCGGCGTGAACGCGATCTGTCCGGTGCAGATCGTGGCCCCGGTGGCGCAATCCTTGGTGGTCAACTCGGGGTGGCCCGGAAACTGGGCCAACCAGGCCGCAGCCTCGGCCCGACCGACGGTGCCGTTCATCAAGTAGAACGAATCCTGGAAGCCGGTGTAGGTACACCGTGCATCGGTCACCCCTGCGGGCAGTCCGGACGCGTCGACGAAGGCCACCACCTGCTCACAGGGCACTGCCGCGGGTTCGCTGGCGCCCAGCAGCCCGCCCCGCACGGTGAACATCGCGGTCACCGCGAACGCGGCCAACGCCATCGCGAACAGCACCCCGGCGGTGACGAACCAGCCCAGGCTCGCCTGCTTGCGGTGGGCCCGAACGCCGCCGACGATCACCGCGACGACCGTCAGCAGGATCAACAGCGCGCCGGCGGCAGCGCCGATCAGCCAGGCATTCGTCACGGTCTTCTCCATCGCTGGTGGGGTACGAGCGGGCGGCTCAACTCAGGTCGTCGGGGCTGGGGTAGCTCTCTCCGCGCTCCCGCAGCCAGGCCGAGGTGTCGGGCGTCACGAAGGGGATGATCCGTGCCGGGACGGCGCCCGCGGCCCGCAACTCCTCGGCCACGATCCGCAGGAAGGTGCGGAACATCCACGGTAGGCGAACGCCCTTGGTATCGATGGTGGAGATGCCGACGATGTCGCCAGCCTGCTCCGGTGTCGGCACGTGATTCGGCGTGTAGTCGGCTTCGAGCTCGTCCTCCTCGTCGAACTCGTCGTCGAACTCGTCATCGAACTCGTTGTCATCTTCGTCGTCGTCCGCAGAGGACAGCTCCTGGCCGTCGGCCCGGACGCGGAACAACCGCCCTTGTGCCGCAGAGAAGGCGGTCAGCAGCGCAGCCGGAGACGGTCCGACCGCGGCGATGCTGACCACGACGCTCTCCCGCAGGGGCAGGAACGTCCATGGATCGCAGGTGATGTCCCCGTCTGCGGGGAAGTCGTGCGCGACCGCCCGAGCCCACGCCTGCTGGCTGCGCCGCAAAGCGGCGGGGTCGGTGGCCGCCTGCCACTCATCCTGCCCGGTCCATTTCGCGGCGGCCCACACGCCGAATGGGTCGCTGTTGCCCTTGCTGGTGTCCCAGCCCTCGCTCGTCATGACCATCAACGTAGCGCCACCCGCGCGGCGATGGGGCGAGGCGGGACAGCTCAGCAGGTGGCGGTGAAGTGCTGGTGCGCCCGGGCAGCTACCGCCGGCACCGGATGGACGCGCAGCGCACGCAGCTGCTCCCGCCACGCCGCCGTCCAACCCGAGCGTTCGCCGGAGAAAATCGTCAACGTGAGCGCGAAGAACCCGCCGCAGACATCGCCTCGGTGGGTGAGCAGGTCCGCGGCCTGGCGAAGCTGCGGCTCGACCCCTTGCGCCGACAACCGCTGCAAGGTGATGCCGATCACTTCGGCGACCTCGGTGGCCCGCAGCGGATCCACCCGCTCGGCGAGATGCGCCAGCGCCTCCTGCGGCGCCGCCCAATCGGTCGCCTCGACCCGGAGTCGCCAGCCGTATTCGGTCAGCGCCGGGTAATCGTCGAAGACGCCGGCCAGGGCCAACAACTGATCGCGGTGGTAGGCCACCGCCGTCGCCTGCTGCGGGACGAGTGCTGCCACCAGCCGATCCAACCGCTGCCAGCTGGGCAGATCGCAGGTGGCGCCGGCGTTGACCTCGGTCTCGCTGCTGGCAGCCACCGCCAGCTGGGCCACTGCGGCCTGATACACCGTCCAGTCCGAGGCCAGCGCAGCGGCCACCCCCACCGCCGTGCAGGCGGCAATGCTGGTCGGCAGGTCCGGGCTGGAGATCAGAGTGGCCAGATGGGCGCTCAGTCGGTCCGACCACGGCGTCCACCTGCCCAGGGACGCGAGCAGTGCCGGGTCGCCGCCGGACGCGGCCAGCGCCAGCACTTGGG
>CAZLJN010000335.1:0-2869 GCA_964559815.1 uncultured Propionibacteriaceae bacterium | reverse complement strand
GCGGGCTGACGCCCTTCGACAGCGCGGTGTTGGCGCAGGCGGCGCCGCCTGCGCCGAGCGTGTCGGCTACCCATCCCGTGCGGGGCATCACGTTCTCGGTCACCGGCCGCCTGACCACGAAAGTGGTGCGTCCGGTGGAGTTGCAGCAGCGGGTCGGCAGTGGCTGGGTGAGGATTTCCCAAGGTCAGACAACCCCAGCAGGTCGATATTCGTTTTCCGTATCAGTGGACGTATCAAAGGCGCAGTTGCGCGTCGTTGCGGTGAAGGTGAAGGTCGGCAAGAAGACCTACAAACGGCTGGTGTCGCACACCCGGATGGTCTCGACAGTGCTGGTGATTCCGGCCGCGCCGATGGCCGGCGAGTCCTTCACCGTGTCGGACTCTCTGGGTAAGAAGGGTGCACGTCCGGTTCAGTTGCAGCGGCTGGCGGGGAAGAGTTGGGTGACGATCGGGTCGGCCACGTCCGCTGCATCCGGGTCGTTCAGTGTGGCCGGATCGGTCACAGCCTCGTCTTCGCTGCGAGTGGTGGCGCCTCGGGCGAAAGTGAACAAGCGCTGGATGGCGAAGCTCACCTTGCCGTCGTTCCGCCTCGGGGTGGCCGATCAGTCGGTGTCGTTGGCGATGCCGGGCAACGGTCTGACTCTGCAGGCGTTGGTGGGCCAGGTGACCGCGGCGCCCGCGCGAGCCGGACGGACGATCGTGCTGCAGCAATGGATTGCCGGGGAGTGGCAGCAGGTCGCCACCGGTATCGAGGCCGCCGATGGCACCTCGGTGGTTTCGATGACTCCCAGCGTGATCGAGACCTCCTCATTCCGCGTGGTGGCTTCGGCCTTCAACGGTGCGGCGGAGGTGGCCTCGTCCGCCTCGTCGGTCGTCGTGGGCAACGGCCATCCGGACCCGACGATTGTGCTGGGTCCGCTCCCGGCCCCTGTCGTCGGGGAGGACTACACCACGCAGTTGACCGTGGCCGGTGGCGAGGGCCCCTTCGAGTGGACCTCGTCGGACCTGCCGCAAGGCATGTCGCTGACTCCCGGTGGTGAGTTGTCGGGGATGCCGACCGAGCCGGGCACCTACACCATCCACTTCACGGTCACCGACTCGGAGGGTCGTACCGCTGAGACCACCGTCGAGGTGGTCGTGCGCCCGGTCGTCGGGATCGAAGCCACCACGCTGCCCGATGCCATCGCCAGTGAGGACTACCAGGCGGCGCTGCCGGGCGTCGGCGGCACCGAGCCGTACACCTGGGAGGTGACCGGGCTGCCCACCGGGCTGAGTGCGGCTGACGGTCTGGTCACAGGAAGCACCACCGCCGTCGGCGAGCACACAGTGTCTTTGACAGTCACCGACGCCAAGGGCAAGACCGCGACGAAGTCGGTGACGCTGACGGTGAAGCCGGCGTTGACCCTCGACACCACCGCTCTTCCCGAAGGCATGGTCGGCGAGGCCTACGACGCCACGCCCGCCGCCTCCGGTGGCCTTGCTCCCTACACCTGGTCGGCCTCCGGGCTGCCCGCGGGGTTGAGCATCAATCCCACCAGCGGAGCGATTTCGGGTACGCCCACCACCGCGGGCACCTCGTCGGTGACGCTGACCGCGACCGACGACAACGGCTACCCGCAGTCGCGCACCATCAGCCTGGTGGTCGTGCCACGGTTCGCCATCACCACCTCCACCCTGCCGTCCGGAGTGGTCGGCACCACCTACGCCGCCACTACCCTGGAGTTGGTCGGTGGCACCGCGCCGTATACCTGGGCGGTGACTGGTCAGCCCGCCGGTCTGACCATCGATGCGGGCACCGGGGTGCTTTCCGGCGAACCGACCACGGCGGGTACGTCCAACGCCGTCAAGGTCACCGTGACCGACTCCGCCTCGAAGACGGCGACCAAGACCTTCACTGTCGCAATCACGCCGGCGGTGCACATCACGACGGATAACCTGCCCGACGGCGTGGCCGGTACCGCTTACACCCAGACCACTCTGACCGCAGCCGCCGGCACCGCGCCCTATTCGTGGGCCGCGACAGGCCTGCCGGAGGGGCTCAGCCTGAGCACGTCCGGTGTGCTGACCGGTACCCCGACCGGTGCAGGCTCCAGCTCGGTGACCATCACAGTGACCGTGACCGACTCCGCCTCGAAGACGGCGACCAAGACCTTCACTGTCGCAATCACGCCGGCGGTGCACATCACGACGGATAACCTGCCCGACGGCGTGGCCGGTACCGCTTACACCCAGACCACTCTGACCGCAGCCGCCGGCACCGCGCCCTATTCGTGGGCCGCGACAGGCCTGCCGGAGGGGCTCAGCCTGAGCACGTCCGGTGTGCTGACCGGTACCCCGACCGGTGCAGGCTCCAGCTCGGTGACCATCACAGTGACCGATCACAACGCCAAGACCAACCAGGCCACGCTCGACCTGGCCGTCCACCCGGCGATTCATATCACCACCACCAGTCTGCCCAGCGGCGTCGCGGGCACCAGCTACAGCTCGACGGTGGTGGCCGCTGACGGCAACGGCGCTCACACATGGTCGGCGACCGGGCTGCCCGCGGGCCTGAGTATCAACGCTGGCACGGGCGTGATCTCGGGCACGCCGTCGGCAGCCGGTGTCTCCGATGCGATCAGCGTGATCGCCACCGACACCCAGGGAAAGACCGCCCAGGCCGCCTTTACGATCACCATCGTTCCCGCGGTGCACATCACCACGGCGACCCTTGCCGATGGTGTGGTGGACGAGGCCTATCCAGCCACCACGGTGGCGGCAGCTGACGGCACGGCGGGCTACTCCTGGTCTGCAACGGGCTTGCCGGCCGGGTTGAGCATCGACCCGTCCACCGGCGTGATCTCCGGCACTCCGACGACGGCCGGCACCTC
>CAZLJN010000334.1:0-2878 GCA_964559815.1 uncultured Propionibacteriaceae bacterium | reverse complement strand
TTGCGGTGGAGGCACCACGCCTTGTTCGTGTTGGTGATTCCATGCGCGACACACAACGCGTCAAGAGGATCGGGCTGGGTGGTGGGCTGTGCGGGCGGGTTGCTGCCGTCGTTGGCGTCGTTGGCGTCGTTGGCGTCTGCTTCCTCGTTGTTAGTCATCCGCCCGTCCACTTCGTTCTTTGATGCGCTCGCGGTTGCTTCCTCAGTCGGGTCGGCGATCGAAGCGGTTGGCGTCGCGAGTAAGGCAGCCGGGAGGCCCAGGGCTGCGCCGAGGATGGCGCCGGCTATCAGCGACTTCAGCATGTTTCGGCTCCTCGGGAGGTCGACCGGATGATCTTGAGGACATCTCCCACTCGTTCGAACTGCGCAGTCTCGATGACCAGTCGGCCAGGGGTGGGTTGGCCGTTGGGGCTGGCGACGAGCTGTTGGCGGCTGTCTCTGCAGGACTGCATTGCCGCTGCTAGGCCGGGGCGCTGCCTGTCGGGCGCACGGTGGATCCAGGCGATTGTGGTTGAGCCGCTCACAACCCGGAGTTTGCGTCGTGCGATGTTCTGGTAAATGGTCATCGACTCGGCGAGGTAGTCGCCCGTCGTGGTTTCCAAGAGGACGGGGGAGGGTTCGGTGATGCCTCCGGCGCGGTAGATGCGTTCTTCTTCGGCGAAGAATTTGCGGTACACCTGTTCGGCTTCGGTGTAGAGGGCGGCTTCTTTGGCTTTGGCGTCGTATTGGACTTTGGCGCAGGCATACGGGCTGCTGCCGTCGTCGGGGGTGCAGGAGTAGGTGGGTTGGCCGTCTGGGTTGGCCGGTGTACAGCCGGCCAGCATCGACAGGCCGACGGCAAGGACTGCGAGGACGGCGAAGGTCTTGCGGGGTGATGCCATGAAGCCTCCCGGGGCGGGGTAAGGCCCCAGACTGACACAAACCGAGTGCACCGTTCACGCCGGAAGTGGGGGTTATCCACACCTTGGGCGAACTCGTCCAGTTACCCACAGGCCACGACGACGGGACGCGCCCTCCACCGGAGCGGTCGAACGCAGCGTCGGCGCGGCTCGCCTCAGTTACGACCGGCGGAGGAATCCACCCACACGTCCACCGGCGACACCGGGGCGGACGGACGGGCGCCCCGCGTCAGCTCGGTGGCCTCTTCGATGGCTTCCTCGGCGGCGCGATGCCGCTTGTGGGCGGTGGCCACCATCAGCTTGATCCGGTTCAGCTGATTGGTCTCCGAAGCGCCCGGGTCGTAGTCGACGCTCACCACATTGGCCTCCGGATGGCGCCGCCGCAGTTCGGCGAACATGCCCCGTCCGACCACATGGTTGGGCAGGCAAGCGAACGGCTGAGCGCAGATGATGTTCGGCGCCCCCAGCTCGATCAGCTCCACCATCTCGGCGGTCAACAGCCAGCCCTCACCGGCCCGCGTCCCGATCGAGATGATCCCGTCGGCCTTCTTGGCCAGGTCGGCCATCTTCGGCGGCACGTCGAACTTGCCGGTCTTGCGCAGTGCCGAGGCCACCGGGGCCTGGAACTGCTCGATCAGCCACATCGCCATCCGCTTGAAGTGGTGCGAGCGTGGCCCCAGCCCCATGGTGTCCCACTGGTGCTTGGCCGAATACAGCGGCATCAGGAAGAACTGCAGAATGCCCGGCAGCACCGCCTCGCAGTCCTCGGCCTCCACCACGTCGACCACGTTGTTGTTCGCGTCCGGATGGAACTTCACCAGGATCTCGCCGACGATGCCGACCCGCGGCTTGCGGTCGATGTCGCGCAACGGCAGGGCGTCGAACTCGGCCACGATCTGCTTGATCAGCGCCTTGTAGCCGATGTTGCGGCCCAAGGTGCGCGAGAATCCGCCGTACTGCAGGAACTCCTGGCAGACCTGGTCCCACTTGTCGTACAGCGCCTTCGCACTGCCCGGCTCGACCTCGTAGGGACGCACCCGCAACAGCACCGTCTGCAGCAGATCGCCCAGAATCAGCGCCTGCACGGCCGGCACCATCACCGCCGGGGTCATCTTGAAGCCGGGGTTGGCCTCCAGCCCCTGGACGCTGATCGCCAGCACCGGCACCTGCGGATAGCCCGCATCAGCCAGCGCCTTACGCAGCAGGCTCACATAGTTGGTGGCCCGACACATACCGCCGGTCTGGGTGATCGCCACGGACGTCCGATCGGGGTCGGCCTCGCCGGAGATGATCTTGTTCACCAGCTGCCCGACCACCATGATCGCCGGGAAGCACGCATCGTTGTGGACGTACTTCAGCCCGGCCTCGACGTCGTCGCCCGACGCCTTCTCCAGCAGTTGGACGTCCATGCCCAGCTTGCGCAGCACCGGCACCACCAGCCGGAAGTGAATCGGCGCCATCTGCGGGGCGTAGATCGTGTGGGTGTCGCGCGCGGTCTCGTCGAAGATCCGCCGCTCGAACAGCGGCCCGAACGTGCTCACCGTGGCCGCCGTGCCGCGCTCGGCCGCCGCCGCCTTCAGCGAACGCAGCCGGATCGTCGCCGCCCCCAGATTGGAGACCTCGTCGATCTTCAACAGCGTGTACAGCCCGCCGGTGCGCTCCAGCACCTCGGCCACCTGGTCGGTGGTGATCGCGTCCACCCCGCAGCCGAAGCTGGTCAGCTGCACCAACTGCAGCTCGGGGTTGCCGGCCACCTGCCCGGCGGCCTCGTACAGCCGGGTGTGGTAGGCCCACTGGTCCCGCACCCGGATCGGACGTTCCAGCCCTGGCCCGTCGGCGTCGATGATCGAATCCTCGGTCAGCACCGCCATGCCGAGGGTGGTGATCAGGCTGGGAATGCCGTGGTGTACCTCCGGGTCGACGTGGTACGGACGTCCGGCCAGGACGATGCCCTTGATCCCGTGCTCGGCGATGTAGGCC
>CAZLJN010000333.1:0-2879 GCA_964559815.1 uncultured Propionibacteriaceae bacterium | reverse complement strand
GATTGCGCAACGAGCGTCCGCCGCATTCGGCGCAGTGCCAGGCCGTCAGGCCCGGGCCGCACCAGGGGCAGGCCGGGCCGTGGCCGAGGTCGCGCAGCCCCTGGCCGCAGCGGGCGCAGCGGGCCACCTCGCGGCAGCGGCTGCACACCAGCGCCGGCAGGTAGCCTGCGCGCGGTACCTGCACCAGCACCGGTCCTTGGGTCAGCCCGGTGCGAATCGCCGCGAAGGCGTCTTTCGGGATCCGGGTCACTTCGGCCAGCGGATCACGGGCGGTGCTGCCGGCCGTCGGACGGACAGCGGCAGCGAGCCGACGCATCTGCTGCGGTGGCAGCTCCAGCGCCGCCAGCCAGCCGCGGCCCAGAAGGTGCTGCACCTCTGCGGTGCGCCCGTGCGCGGCCAGCAGGAGCGCTGCTGACTCCTGATGGGCGCGTAACGCGGCCACCTCGCGCGCATGCCAGTAGGGCGCGTGCGGCTCGGCGTAGGAGTCGTTGCCGTCGTCCCAGACAGCGATCAGACCGAGGTCGGCGACCGGAGCGAAGACCGCGGCCCGGGTGCCGATCACCAGCCGCACCTGCCCACGACTGGCCGCCAGGAAGGCTCGATAACGCGCCGACGGGCCGGCCTCGGCACTGAGCACCGCGAAGCTGCCTGCCCCGAACCGCGCCGCACAGATCGCCTCCAAGCGGGCCAGGTGACGGGCGTCCGGAACCAGCAGCAGCGCCCCACGGCCACTGCTCAGACTCGCCGCGGCGGCCTCGGCCAATCCGGCTGCCCAATCCCCCGGCGCGGTGGGCGCGGGCACTACCGTCCAGGCGGCACGCGGACGTCCGCCCGCGGTAATGGCATCCAGCAGTGCGGGGCCGTCGGGATAGCCGACCAACGTGGCTGCCTGCTGGTCCAGCCCGGCGGCGGCCGGACGCGGTGCGGTGGTCGCTTTCTCGGTGGCGGCGTGCCGGGGTGGGACGGCGGTGCGCACCACGTCGGCGAAGGTGCCGGCGTAATGGTCGGCCACGGCACGCACCAACCGGGCCACCGGCGCGGTGAGCACCGGCTCGGCCGAGACCACCTTGGCGAGCTCGAGGAGCTTGTCGCGGTCAGCGCAATCGGTGCGCTCCACCACGAAGCCGTCACGCAGCCGTCCGGCGAAGCGGACCTTCACCCGACTCCCCGGAACGGCCTGATCATCCAGCCCCGCGGGCACCAGATAGTCGAAGGGACGGTCCAGATGGGTCAGCGGTATATCCACCGCGACCTTGGCGACCGATCCTGTCATGGACCGAATGCTATTGGGTGGCGCCGACGTCGGTGCCGCCTGCGGGCCGCTCAGCCTGCGACAGCGGCAGCCAGGGCGGCGGCCCGGTCGGTCCGCTCCCAGGTGGCGACCTCGAGCTCGCGTCCGAAGTGGCCGTAGTTGGTGATCTGGGAGTAGATCGGACGAATCAGGTCGAGATCGCGAATGATCGCGGCCGGACGCAGGTCGAAGACGCTGAGCACCGCCTCGGTGATCCGATCGGTCGGCACCTTCTCGGTGCCGAAGCACTCGGTGTAGAAGCCGACCGGATGCGCACGTCCGATGGCGTAGGCCACCTGCACCTCGCAGCGCTCGGCCAGCCCGGCGGCCACCACGTTCTTGGCCACCCAACGCATCGCATAGGCAGCGGAGCGGTCGACCTTGGAGGGATCCTTGCCGGAGAAGGCGCCACCGCCGTGACGGGCCATGCCGCCGTAGCTGTCGACGATGATCTTGCGACCGGTCACACCGGCATCGCCCATCGGGCCACCGATGACGAACTTGCCGGTGGGGTTGACGTAGGTCTTCACCCCGGCCGAGGCGATCGGGTAGCGGGCCAGCACGGGCTCGATCACTCGTGCGCGCAGCTCATCGGAGATCAGCCGATGGGAGGCGCTCTCGTAGTGCTGGCTGGAGACCACCACAGTGTCGACGCCGACCGGTCGGTCGCCCTCGTAGGCGATGGTGACCTGGGTCTTGCCGTCGGGCAGCAGGAAGTCCAGCTCGCCGTTCTGGCGCACCTCGGCCAGCCGCTCGGCCAGACGGTGAGCGATGTCGATCGGCAGCGGCATCAGCGTAGGAGTGTCGGTGCAGGCGTAGCCGAACATCAGGCCCTGGTCGCCGGCGCCCTGACGATCCAGCAGATCGATGGACGCCTCTTCACGCTCCTCCTCGGCGTGATCGACACCCTGGGCGATGTCCGGGGACTGCTTGCCGATCGAGACCAGCACGCCACAGGAGTTGCCGTCGAAGCTCTTGGCCGAAGAGTCGTAGCCGATCTGGACGATCTGCTCACGGGCCAGCTGAGCCACCTCGGCATAGGCGGAGGTGGTGACTTCACCGGCCACCACGACGGTGCCGGTGGTGACCAGGGTCTCCACCGCCACTCGCGAGGCCGGGTCCTGACTCAGGATCTCGTCGAGCACCGCGTCGGAGATCGAGTCGGCGACCTTGTCGGGGTGCCCCTCGGTGACCGATTCGGAAGTGAACAGGCGGGTCACCACGAGCTTCCTTTCCTGCGTCCGCAAAAGTCGGCGCGCGTGCGCCGGTGCGGAGAGTTCAAAATCTGTGGCCGAGGCGCAAGGCCTCGGCCGGGTTGGCTCAGGCCAGGTCGTCGACGCCGAACGGGTCGAGAGTGAAGTCGGGATCGCCGACCACCTCGGCGCGGGCGGCGGCCTCGGCCTCGGGATCGATGTCGGTGCATTCCAGGACGCCGGCGTTGACCTCACGCAGCGCGATGGTCAGCGGCTTCTCCTGAATGCCGATGTCGACCAGGGGGCCGACGTTCTCCAGCAGCCCCTCGCCGAGCTGGGAGTAGTAGGCGTTGATCTGGCGAGCCCGCTTGGCGGCAAAAAGCACCAGCCGATAC
>CAZLJN010000332.1:0-2905 GCA_964559815.1 uncultured Propionibacteriaceae bacterium | reverse complement strand
TGGCCAGGACAAAGATGCTCATCGCGACGCCGGGGCGAGTCGGATGATCGACAGCTGCCCTGCAGCTGCGAGTTGGGCGACGCGTTCGCCGGCGGCGGCTGCGACCGGGACATCGATCAGGGTTGAGCCGTCGGTCTGCAGCGCGGGGGCGGACGCCGTGACCCCGGCGACGCTCCCTCCGGCCGGAACAGCGGCCCCGTCGCGGGCGACCGGCACGAGCTGAATGCTGGTGCCTGGAGGAAGAGCGGAGACGGGGAGTCGTCCGGGTTCGAGCCGAAGCCCGACCCGGACGACTCCTTTGGCCATCACGGGATCCCCGAAAGCCTGCGGGCTCAAGAGTCCACCTGCACCCAGATCCGTGAGGGCGGTCTTGCCGACGATGTCCCCTAGCCGGTCACCAGACACTGTCTCCACGCCGGGAGGCGCTGCCAGAGCCGTAACTGCTAAATCGTCGGCAGAGATCACTTGGTCGCGATAAACCGTGTGGGTGATCACGATCACGGAAGCCGCGCCACTCAGGTTGGCGTAGAGCAACGCGGCTCCCAGTCCCCCCAGGCAGATGGCCATCACTCCCGCAGTGATCCAACGCACATTCCGTCGTGGACGGATTGCCGCGCGAGCGGTATCCCCCATGGCCTTCTCCCCCTGTCACCGTCCTAGTCGGACCGGGGTTAGCCGACTGAAGAGCGGTGATTGAGGCGATGCTAGAACACCGAGAGTACTAATTCCCAATCAGTTCCGGAAATTGTGGACAACGCGCTACGTTGTGGATATCTCTATGGAATTGTCAAAAAGTCCAGCAATTGAAACGGAATGAAGCCGGGGTGACTAGGTGAATCGCCTGGCGAGGCCGGGGTGAGTCGGCGTCCGCGCCGATGAGCCGCTGGACGTCCCCCGCCCGAGCCCTCGGCACGCGGACGGCGAAAGCGAAACCGCCCACCATCGCCGCCGCTCAGCACGCCTCAGCACCCGGGCAACCACGGGAAGACATCGCACCACCCGCCCCCGAGCAGACCCGCCATGACCGCCTGCACGAAGCCAACGACAACAGCAACGAGGGCGACCACACCGACGACCACACCCACAACTACCTTGCGCACGCCTCATGGTCGTCCTGAAGGCGTCACGACGACAGGCCGTGCGCCACGCTATGCCCGGTTGGCTAGGAGAATTGGCCAATAGGTCAACCAGGATGTTTGCGTAGCCGACACGGTGCGTTAGGTTGCATCCCGGGGGAAACGACCAGTTGTTGACGGGTCGTCGGGTGAGGAGGATCGGTGGTCAAAGCATCGCCGTGGCGCAGGTTGGGTGCAGGGGTGCGTTCCTTGCTGAATCCAGGTCGTATCGAGTTGGTCCTTTCGGGCGTGACGATCGTGTTCATTCTGGCGATAACCGGCTCGAAGGAGACACCGCTCGATGCGGCAATAGACATTCTCGGTTATAGCTTTGCCGCTCTTGCTGCTCGCTGGCCCAAGACCGGTGCGGGCCTGTTGACCGGGTTCCTGGTGATCCGTGGCTTCCTGCCCAGCGATTGGGGCGTGCTGTGTGAATACGCCACCTTGTACGTGCTGCTCGGTGTGGGGATGCGCGGCATGTTCGTGCTGCGTCGGGTGCTGACCCTCATCTACTACCCCCTCCTGGTGTGGCTTACCTGGAGGTTCAACGACGGCGCAGCAGCCCGAAGCGAGAGTTTCGTGGTCTGGGCGCTGTTCATCGCGTTCGCGTGGCTGATCGGCAACGCTTCTCATGGCTACACCACCGCGGTACGCCGAGCCCACGCCGCCGAGGCCCAGTTGCAGCGTCAGGTGCTGGCCCGTGAGCTCCACGACACCGTGGCCCGCTCGTTCACCCAGGTTGCGATGGCGTCCGAACGGGCCCGCCTGCGCGGCGGCGCCACGGCCGCTGACCTGGACGTGATCAGTGAAGCGGCCGCCAAGGGGGTCGACGAGTTGCGGCTGATGATGGGTCTGCTGCGCGACCCGTCCGCGTCGGTCGAGGCGCTGAGCGGGGGAACGTCGCTGGCCGAGGCACTGGCTGCAGCGCAGAAGTCGCTGCGGGCCGAAGGCTTCAATACCGCCGTCAGCGTGGAGGGCGATCTGGCCGCGCTCACTGAGGCGCAGTCGGCCACCTTGGCGGCTGTCACCGCCGAAGCGGCGGCCAATATCGTCCGTCACGGTGATCCGGCCCAGCCCGCGGGCATCCTGGTCCACATCGATGACGCTCGTGCCGACCTGACCTTCCTGAACACCCCCACCAGCCAGGACGGCTACGCCTCCGCCCAGCCCATGGGGTTGTGGGGCGTGCAGCAGCGCATCGAGAGCATCGGCGGCACGGTGAAGTTCGGCACCGAGGACCACCTCTGGGTGGTGCGCGTCGGAATGCCGGTGACAGAGCAGGTCGCGTCATGAACGAGCGGGCCCGTCCGATCCGGGTGATGATCGCCGACGACGAACCCATCGTGTGCGAGGCGCTCGCCGAGTACCTGGCGGCGGCCGTCGACATCGAAGTGGTGGGCGCCTGCACCACCGGCGAGGACGCGGTGACCGAGGCGCTGGCGCTGGCTCCTGACGTGGTCCTGATGGACATCCGGATGCCCAACGTGGACGGGATCGCCGCTACCCGGACCATTACGACGGCCAATCCCGAGATCAGAGTGGTGATGCTGACCACCTTCGATGAGGACGAAATCATCGCCGACGCGTTCGCCGCCGGTGCGGCCGGCTACCTGCTGAAGACCACCCGCTCGGCCGCCCTGATTGAGGCGGTCCGTGCCGCCCACGCCGGCCTGTCGGTGGTGCCGCCCGGCCTGGTGAGCCGGTGGAGTCCGTCCCGGGTGGTGGCCGCACCGCCGCGGCTGTTGCCGCGCGAGCGCGAAGTGCTGGAACTGCTGGCTCGCGGCCACACC
>CAZLJN010000331.1:0-2929 GCA_964559815.1 uncultured Propionibacteriaceae bacterium | reverse complement strand
TCTGCAAGTGACCGCTCCCGGCGAACTCACCGTCGCCCGGGCGGCCGCAGCAGCCAAGCTGGTCCAACTGCGGGCTGACATGACCGCGGTCCTGGGCCTGTGAGCACTCCGGCTCACCTGTTCCTGATCGCCGGCCCGTCCGGCAGCGGCAAGTCACGCTTGATGCACGCCTCCGGCCTGCCCTGTCTGCGGCTGGACGACTACTACTACGACGCCGACCATCCCGGCATGCCCACCACGTCGTTAGGCATCACCGACTGGGACGATCCGCGCTCCTGGGACGCCGAGGCCGCGATGGCCGGGCTGCTCGAACTGATCCGCACCGGCCACACCGATGCGCCCGACTACTCGATCTCGCTGAGTCGCCGGGTCGGCACCCATCCGGTCGAGCTGCACGGCTCGTCCTGCCTGGGCGCCGAAGGCATCTTCGCGATCGAGTTCCTGCAACGCTGCCGTGATGCCGGGCTGGCGGTCGAGGCGATCTACCTCGACCGGCCGGCGTCGCTGGTATATCTGCTGCGACTGCGACGTGACCTGGCCGGCAAACGCAAGCCGCCGCACATCGCCGTCCGTCGGGGGTGGGCGCTGGCCAAGGCTCAGGCGGGGCTACGCCGACGGGCGCTGGCCGCCGGGTTCACGCCACTGCGGATGCGGGCCGCGCTGGCCCGGGTCGCGGCCATCGATGCCGCCAGGCGGGCGGATGGTACTGCACCGGACGGGGGTGCGCCGCCCACGTCGCCCGCCGATTCGCTCGCGTAGGTAAAGCAGCCCCCGTACCCCTACGATGTGATCGTGACCCCCGAGTTCATACTCCTGTCGCTTGTCGTTCTCACAGCGTTAGCCTTCGACTTCACCAACGGCTTTCACGACACCGCGAACGCGATGGCCACCTCAATCGCAACCAAGGCGTTGTCTCCGAAGGCGGCCGTCACGCTGTCGGCCATCCTGAATCTGGTGGGGGCCTTCCTGTCGGTGGAAGTGGCTCTGACGGTCACCAACGCAGTCATTCGCATCCAGAACGCCGACGGTTCGCCGCGCCCGGAGTTGATCGCTGACGGCGGTTACGCGCTGCTGCTGATCCTGATGGCCGGTCTGGCCGGCGCGATCACCTGGAACGTCTTCACCTGGCGGCTGGGGCTGCCGTCCAGTTCGTCCCATGCCCTGTTCGGCGGCCTGGTCGGCGCTACCGTGGCCAGCCTGGGCTGGGCGGGCGTGAAGTGGATCGGTGAAGGCACCAAGCTGGACGGTGTCATCGGCAAGGTCGTGCTGCCGGCATTGATTTCGCCGGTGGTCGCCATGATCGTGGCGATGATCGGTACCCGGTTGGTCTTCTGGATCACCGCCAAGCTCGCCCGCCGCTACCAGGAGAGCGGCTTCCGCTGGGGCCAGGTCGCCACCGCGTCGCTGCTGTCGCTGTCGCATGGCACCAATGACGCCCAGAAGACGATGGGCGTGGTCACCCTGGCGCTGATCGGCAGCGGCTACTGGACCTCCACCACCGAGATTCCGTTCTGGGTGAAGCTGGCCTGCGCCATGGCCATCGCGTCGGGCACCTACATCGGCGGCTGGCGGATCATCCGCACCATGGGCCGCGGCCTGGTCGAAGTCTTCTCCCCCCAAGGTATGGCCGCTGACAGCGCCTCGGCTGCGGTCATCCTGACTTCCAGCCAGTTGGGCTTCGCCCTGTCCACCACCCACGTGTGCACCGGCTCGATCATCGGCTCGGGCCTGGGCCGCAAGGGCGCCACGGTGCGCTGGTCGGTGGCCGCCCGGATGGGCCTGGCCTGGGTGGTCACCCTGCCGCTGGCCGGCCTGGTCGGCGCGGGCATGTGGTGGGTCGCCCACCTGATCGGCGGCATCGGCGGCGGTTTGGCGATCTTCGCGATCATGTGCGCGGTCGCCCTGTACCTGTGGTGGCACTCCAAGCAGGACCCGGTCAGCCACGACAACGTCAATGACGAGTGGGGCGACAGCGCCGACGCCCCGGCGAGCGTGTCGGGAGGGACCAACTGATGGATCAGGTCATGGCAGCCCTCGACGCCACCTGGCGCATCCTGCTGATCGGCATTCTGCTCGGGGCCGGTCTCCCGGCGCTGTTCGCCTTCGGGGTCCGCGCCCTGGCCTGGGGCGGGACGGACGGGGCCCCCACGCCGGGCGTGCGGCCCCCGCTGAAGGGGCGACTGGTGGCCTACCTGTGCTTCGGCCTCGCCGCCCTGGCGGTGCTGTTGGGCATCACCTACATCGTGCTCCACGGCTTCGGCATCAACGTCACCTTCAACGGTGTGATCCCGGTCTTCACCCCCAAGCACTGAGCGGCGCCACCCGGGCGCCGGTGCCGGCGATGAAGTGCATGTCGTTGGCGATCCGTTCCAGGAAGCGTCGCGCCCCCAGCCCCACTTCGGGCAGGAACATCGTGGTGGGCACCGATTGCGGCTCGATTCGGGTCGGCAGTCCCGCCAGCACCAGCGGCAGCGTGTAGCCGACCGAGGACGGGAAGCTGGCCAGCCGGGTCGCGGTCGGGCCCCGGCGCAGTTCGATCTCCACCGGCACTTCCGGACGCTGCACGTCCACCCCGAAGGCGGCGATCTCGGCCAGCTTGTCGGGATCCTCCTTGCGGTGGGCGAGGTAGCGGCAGGGGCCCTCGGCGGAGGCCACCAGAGCCTCGACGGCGTTCAGGTAGGGCCGCCGCCGCACCACCTTGGATTCGGCCAACGAGGAGCCGATGATGTCCAGCCCGGTCACCACGTTCGGCACACCGAAGCGCCGCCGCGTCCAGTCGTAGCCGTGACGCTGGGTCTTGCTCGGCGGCAGCCCGACCACCGGCATCACGGTGAACAGTCGGACGTGCTCGGCCTCGAAGAAGCGTCGAGCGTGATCAGCCAGCGGCGCCCGCAGCAGGCTGCGCGGCGAGGCCGGCGCGTCCCACCGC
>CAZLJN010000330.1:0-2938 GCA_964559815.1 uncultured Propionibacteriaceae bacterium | reverse complement strand
ACCTTCTCATTGCGAACGAGACGCGCTACCAACTGCGCCATAGCCCCAACTGCCTTGCAGCGGCGACAAGCCTAACATCTCCGCCGGTGCCGCGAAAAACGCTGCGCCGTCGGCGCCATGACGTCCGGCGCCCCGCTGCGGTGGGGCGTCCCGGTGCCGTCCTTGACGGCCTCCTAAGCTGGGCGCCACAGGCGGCAGCGTGTGGCAGACATCGATGCAGGGGGTTGATCATGCAGGGCAATTCGGTCACGACCGGAGTCGGCATCGTGGCGTTGGCGCTGATGCTCGGCGGCTGCGCAATCAGGCCGCCGTACGACTCGTCCACCGCGGCTCCCGCGCCCTCGTCGCCGGCGGCGTCCGCATCGCCATCAGGCTCTGCGCCGGCGCCGACCGCCGCGCAGCTCGGCCCGAACGGGTACGGCGGGCTGACGTTGGGAATGACCAAGTCGCAGGCGATGGCGACCGGCCTGGCCACCGGGATCAGTGGCAACAACGGCACCTGTGGCGTTGACGGCGACGGACGACTGGACGGTGCGATTCCGGCCGATGCCTCCGACCTGGAGGGCAAGCTGTTCTTTTCGACCACCACCGGCAAGCTGGTGATCATCGGGGCGATGTCGGGAATCGCCACGCCCGAAGGCGTCCACCTGGGCAGCCTGGTCAAGGAAGTGAAGAAGGCCTACCCGAAGTGGAAGGGCAGCGAAGGTGACGAGGGGCTCGGCTTCGTCGCGGCGCCCGGCAACCCCACCGCGCTGTACCGCATCTACATCGACGCCGGTCAGGTACTCGAACTCACCCTTCAGACCGTCGACCAAGACTGCGCCGAGTAGCGCGCCCGGACGCCGGCGTGCGGCGTGACTCTGCAACCAGACGCCGCCGGATCGCGAGATCGCCCGGCGATTCGCCTCAGCGGAGGCGGCTGCAGGGCGTTTCGTTGCAGACGTCCGCGCCACAGAACGTGAAACGGCCCCCCGCCGAAGCGAGGGGCCGAGTTGTGAAAGCTCTGAAAATCAGAGCGGGTTGATATTGGAAGCCTGCGGGCCCTTCGGACCCTGCGTGATCTCGAACTCCACCTTCTGGTTCTCATCAAGAGAGCGGAACCCCGAGCTGGTGATCGCGGTGTAGTGAGCAAAAACATCGGGCCCGCCGCCATCGGGTGCGATGAAACCAAAGCCCTTTTCTGCGTTGAACCACTTAACGGTTCCAGTGGTCATGCAACTTTCTCCTTCTTGTGGGCGCGGTGCCGACTGCCGGGACCGCACATGGTCTCCGCACCCCTTGCGGGACGACTCAAACCCGGCAGGGGTGTGAGCCGGTACAGCGACTACCAAGCTAAACGATAGCGGGTTGTCACCCAGATGGGGAACACCACGGTTCATGACAAGGGGTGTCGAGCCAAGATCGTGATCTTCGCGTTACCTGTTGAGCCGTACCGGGAGCGATTTTGGCAACACCTTTGCGGTCAGCTTCTGTTTGGTGCCGACGGCGTCCCCGTCCAATTGGGCTTCGATGGGTTCGCGGGTGCGCACCACGATCTTCTCCGCTTGTCGATGGACGAAAAGCCGGTGGCCGCGGCGCTGCCGGGTGAGCAGGTGGACGCCGATCGCCAGCCACGACGACAGCGACCGTGGCGAGGCGATCACCACGTCGAGGACGCCATCGTCGACGGCGGCCTGCGGGATCAGCTGCAGGCCGCCGGTGAGCTCACCGCAGTTGCCGACCAGGACGGTGCGGGCATGCTGGCTGAACTCGCGGCTCTCGCCGGCGCGAACCCGCACCGCGAAGCCCAGCCGGAAGACCGCCATGACACCGGAGGCGACGTAGGCCCACCAGCCCACCTTCTTCTTCAGGCCCTCGTCGACGCCGGCCATGATCTGGGCGTCCAGGCCCATCCCGGCCATCACCAGGAAGGTGTCCGGCGGGCCGTCGTCCCAGCGCACCTCACCCACATCGATCCGCTCGGTGCGGCCGGTGAGTGCCACCGCCACCGACGCGTCCAGGTCATCCACCGGGAGGCCGAGGTTGCGGGCCAGGAGGTTGCCGGTGCCCCCCGGCAGCAGGCCGAGCGGCACCCCGCTACCCAGGACGCCGGACGCCACCGCGCGCACCGTCCCGTCGCCGCCGAGCGGGCAGACCAGCTCGGCGCCGTCGGCGATCGCCTGCTGGGCCTGGCCGAAGCCGGGGTCGTCGGCGGTGGTGTCGTACCAGGACGGGGTCGGCCAGCCATGCTCTGCGCACAGCCGCTCGATCTGAGCCTTCACCGTGGCGGGATCATCGAACTTGGTGGGATTGACCACCACCGCCCACGCCCCGACGGCGGTGGTCGCCTGCGGTTGATCGGTCATGGTGTGACTTTCGGTAGGGGTGTGGTGGTCATCTCAACGGCGCCTTCCCAGGCCTGATTCCCTCAGCGGCCGAGCGCCTCAGCGATACCGGTCTCCGGCTTGCCCATGACCGGACGTCGGCCGGTGGCCAGGTCGACGACGAGCTTGGCGTTGCCGGCGATCTCGCGCACGGTGCCCAGTCGCCACTGGTCGCTGTACTGCCGGCTGGTGTCGTCGCCCACGCCCCACGCGTCCATGCCCACCGCGCGACAGGTGGTGATCGCGCGGGGCAGGTGGTAGGTCTGGCTGACCAGGATCGCCTGGTCGACGGCGAAGATCCGCCGGGCGCGCACGCAGGTGGAGTAGGTGTCGAAACCGGCGTAGTCGGCGACCACTTTGCCGGCGGGTATGCCGTGGCTGATCAGGTAGTTCCGCATGGCGTCCGGCTCGTTGTAGTCGGCCCGCCGGTTGTCGCCGGAGACCAGAATCGCCCGGACGCTGCCCTGGTCGAACAGCTGGCGGGCGAGATCGAGCCGCGCCTGCAGGAAGGGGGACGGCTGCCCGTTGGCGAAGGTGGCCGCCCCGAAGACGATGGCTACCGGACGCGGTGGAGT
>CAZLJN010000329.1:0-2955 GCA_964559815.1 uncultured Propionibacteriaceae bacterium | reverse complement strand
CCGTAGGTGAAGCCGCGTTCCTCGCGTAGAACCTTGTTCAGGCGGCTCAGGAAGGCGCCGCCGACCGCATGACAGGCGACTTGGCAGTCGGCCCAGCGGGCATCGGTACGGTCGATGCCGAACGCGCCGAGTCGGACGTCGGCAGCGACGGCACCGGGACGATCGACCAGCCAGTGATGGATGCGTCGCCGGGTCGGTGACTGGTGGGTGGGTTCGGTGGTGGTGGGGACGTCCCAGGCGCCGAACGCGGCTTCGACCAGGCTCAGCACTCCAGCGTCGAGTTCACCGGAGATGATCAACGTGGCGCCGTCGGGTCGGTAGGTGCGCTGGTGGTATTCGGCCACCGCCGCCGGGGTGATCGCCGAGACGGTACTGGGGGTGCCGCCGGCGAAGCGGGAGGCGCGGTATCGCGGCCGAATCGACGCGGTGCGGAACGCCTGCTGGGCGATCCGGGCCGAGCTGGCCAGGGTCTGCTCGATCTCGGCCAGGCGGAGCTCGCAGTGCCGTTCGGTCTGGTCAGCGGCCAGTTCCGGGGTGATCACCGCCTCGGCGAGCAACTGCAGGGCGTCCCCGAGGCGCGCGGTGGGGACGTCCACGAACAGCTGGCTGGCCGAGTATCCGACCGAGCCATCCAAGCTGGCGCCGATCGACTCCAGCGCCTCGGCGAAGCGGGCGCCGGGGTGGGCCAGGGTGCCTTCGTCCAGGCAGCGCTGGGTGATCGTGGCGACGCCTTCGAGGTGCTCGGGCTCCCCACTGAGTGGGGTGTCGAGGGACAGGCAGATCGAGGCGACATGCTGGCCGGGGCGGAGGTTCAGCAGCACCTGCAGACCGTTGTCGAGCCACGACTGGGTCGGGTGCCCGAACCGCCAGTGCGGTGGGGGAGCGACCTCGGGACGGCGATCGGAACGCTTCATCGGGAGGCCTCCACCCGGTAGATCAGTTCGGCGCGTTGATCGGGACGCAGCAGGGTGGCTGCCGCGTCCCGCACCTGGGCAGCGGTGATGGACGTGAGTTCGACCAGGCGGGTGTTGACCCGGATCGGATCGTCGTGGAGCACCGTGAAGGCGCTGATCAGGTCGGCGCGGGTGTCCAACCGAGCCAGATCCATCAGCCACTCCCGTCCGAATTGTGCCTTCACTCGGTCGAGCTCGTCCTGGTTGGGTCCGTCGGTGGCGAGTCGCTCCACCTGCTCCAAGGCCGCCTGGACGCCGTCGTCGACGCCCCGATCGGGCAGACCGCGCAGTTGGATCAAGCCGACCGAGTTGCCGCCGATCAGCGGTAGTGGGTGGGCCCCGGCGAAGGCCAGGAGGCGCCGTTCCCGCACCAGGACCTGATGCAGTCGTGAGCTCTGGCCGCCACCGAGGATGCCCAGGGTCAGGTCGGCAGCGTCGAAGTCGACGGTGTCGCGCACCGGCAGCCGCCAGGCGAGGTAGGCGGCTTCGGCGGGCACGCGTCCGCTGAGCTCGGCCGAGGGGATTCCCTGCATGGCTGCCAACCCCTCCGGGGCCGGACGTCGCCGCCGCGGACCACCGGTGAGTTGGCCGAAGGCGCGTTCGGCCTTGCGGAAGGCATCTTTGACGGTGAAGTCGCCGACCAGGGTCAGCACCGCGTTCTCGGGGCGGTAGTGGGTGCGGAAGAAGTCGGCGGCGGCCTGAACCGATGCTCCGGCCAGATCCTCCATGGTGCCGATGGTGGTGTGGCCGTAGTGGTGGTCGGCGCCGAAAATGAGTTCGACCAGCGCAGACATGGCGTCGCCGTAAGGCACGTTGTCGTAGCGCTGTCGCTTCTCCTCCTTGACCACCTCGCGCTGGGTGTCCACCGATTCGATGGTGAGGTGGTCGGCCAGTGAGCCGAGGCGATCGGCCTCCAACCACAACGCCAGGTCCAGTGCCCCGATCGGCAGGGTCTCGAAGTAGTTCGTCCGATCGAACCAGGTGGTGGCATTCACCGATCCGCCCAGATTCTGCAGGAGTTGAAGGTGTTCGCCGCTGGCCACATGGGCAGAGCCGGAGAACATCAGATGCTCGAAGAGGTGCGCCCAGCCGTATTGTCCGGGAAGTTCGTCTCGCGAGCCGACGTCGTACCAGAGGTTGACCGCGGCGACCGGGACGCTGCGATCGGGACTGACCAGCACCCGCAGCCCATTGTTCAGGAACTCCTGGTGGAGCGGATAGTTGACGACATCGGCAGACACCATCCCATCACATCACACCGGCCCGCCCCTGGTGCATCGTTGAACCAGGTCCGGGCCGGATTGCTCGCCGTTGGTGCGGCACCACCGTGGGCGAACATAGGGAGGGGTGTCTTCAGTTGGTGCCCCAATACTCACCGGTGGTCGGGGCGACTGGAAATGCGCAATCTTTCACCGGGCGGGCTTTTACCTAGCGCCGTGCGTCGCTCTGGCCGAGCGGCCACCTAGCATGTGGGGAGTACCCGCGAGCAAGGAGATGCCCATGATTGTGATGACCCCCGTGACCCCTGAGGGTGACACTGATCCGCGGTTCGGACGCGCCCCGCGGGTGGCCGTGGCGAAGGTCGTCGACGGCCAGATTGCCTCCTGGGCCGAGCATCAGGTGAACTGGGACGTCCTGCACGACGAGGGCACCCATGGTGCCCACCACGCCCGGGTGATGACCTTCCTCAAGGAGCAGGGCGTCGACGCCGTCGTGTCGGCCGAGATGGGGCCGGGCATGGCGCGAATGCTGGAGACGGCCAAGATTCCGGTGATGCTGGCCAGCCCCGGCGATGCCAAAGCCTCAGTGCTGGCTGCGATCGCCGACCCGGACGGCACCGCCCGCGGTGGCCGGCTGGTGCTGCCGCTGGCGCACCGCAACGACGGCCACTGAGTTCCCGAAAACACGACAAGGCCCGCCGGTGAAAATCACCGGCGGGCCTTATCTTTCGTAGCGGGGACAGGATTTGAACCTGTGACCTCTGGGTTATGAGCCCAGCGAG
>CAZLJN010000328.1:0-2967 GCA_964559815.1 uncultured Propionibacteriaceae bacterium | reverse complement strand
GCACCAGGGTGCTCATGATCGTCGGCATCCACCACTGTGCCATGCCCTTGCGGGAGTCGATGAAGTTGCGCAGCAGCACCCGGCCGGGCTCGTCGTCGACCTTCTTCCACGACTCCTCGCGCTGGCGAGCCTTCGAGTCGCGCTCGCGAGCCCGCTGCTGAGCAGGGGAGAGGGTGGGATTCAGGCGTTCCCGGCGGGCGGCCTCGGCCTCCTTGCGGGTGGGCGTGGGCACCTTCTTCTTCGCGCCCGTCGCCGCAGACTCGGGGGCCGCAGTGGACGTGGCGTCCTCGGAGCGCTCGTACGGGCGGAACAATCCCACTTCAACCTGCCTTGTGATGCGACGATGTGTGCCACATCCTAGGTCAAAGTGCGGTGTGGGACGGAGGCGTGATGGGTGAAGACCAACTGGTGGCCGCTCAGATGCTGTATCAGGCGCGGCTGTCCGCCCTCCAGGCCGCCCAGGCCCACTTGGCCGAGTTGGACGCACGGTTGCGTCGTTTCGGAATCGACCGCGACGTTTTCGGCGCTGCCGACGAGGCCGGACGTGCGCGCACCCAGTTTGAACGCGACCAGGCCCGCGACCAGGTCGACCAGCTGCGGGCGGCGGCGCAGGACGCCCACAACCGACTGCTGCGGCTGTCGGGACCGGGCGCCGAACCCGACGAGATCGAAGCCGAATCGCAATCCGGCGGCTACCAGCAGCCGCCGTTCACGGGGGTGCTGTGAGTCGGGGACGGGTGTTGGTGGCCTGTGACCGGATCGGCGACCTGACCTCGGCGGCGGCCGGCACCGCGATCGGTCGCGGCCTGGCCGAGTACGCCGATGTGGCGGTGGTGCCGTTGGCCATCGGCGGCCTCGAACTTGCCGAAGCGATCGCCGCCGTGAGCGCGGCACCGGTGCACATCGACGGGCCCGGCTGGTGGGTCGAGACCGCCTCGGAGGTGGTGATCGGCTGGACGCAGGAGGCCCGCGGCTGGGATCCCACCGCGACCACCGACGACATCGGACGATGGGTGGCCGCAGTGGCCGCCGCACACCCGGACCGGCCGGTGAGCCTGGACCTGACCGGCATCACCGCCATCGACGGCGGCGCCGGGCTGCTGGCCCAGGCCGGCGACGTCCTGACCGGTCGGCTGGTCTCGGCGATCGTGGCCCCCGATGAGCTCACCCTGCCCGCGACCGGCTTGCAGGGGGTGGTGGCGACCCGCGGCTATGCGGCCGGACGGACGGTGGCCGAGGTATTGGCCGCCGACACCGCGATGCAGCGTCACGCCGACCAACTCGGAGCCGGGTTGGCCACCGCTGCCGGCGGCGGCGCGGCCGGCGGTGCGGGGGTGGTGATGCGGCATCTCGAAGGGCGGTTGCTCAATGGTCCGCAGTATTGCCACTTCCTGACCCGGATGGACGCGACCCTGGCCGCGGCCGACCTGGTGGTCACCGGGTGCACCGCCCTGTCGGCGCTCGACCGTGGCGGACCGGTGGTCGCTGCGGTGGCCGCCTGGGCCGATCAGGCGCAGAAGCCGTGCGTCGCCCTGGCCGCCGGTCAGGAGTTGTCACGCCGCGAAGTGCGCACCTTCGGGCTGGAAGCGATGCACCCGCTGCCCGCCGATCCGGACGCTGCTGCGCTCACCGCGGCGGCCGTCCGGTTGGGGCGCAGCTGGTTCGTCCTGCCGTGAGGAACAGATTGCGGCATCAACGACTTACACTGGCTGATCAGTGGCCGCAGCGAACCCGCGCGGACACCGCACGTGGAAGGAAGCAACACCATGACGGTTGACCAGCAGACTGCTACTGGGATCACCCTGACCGAGGCCGCGGCTCACAAGGTGCAGGCGCTGCTCGAAGCCGACGGCACCCCCGATCTGCTGCTGCGGATTTCGGTTGCTCCCGGCGGCTGCTCCGGCCTGCGCTACCAGTTGGCGCTGGACGATCGCGAACTCGACGGCGACGTGGTCACCGACCACTTCGGTACCAAGGTCGTCACCGACAAGATGAGCCTGCCCTACCTGATGGGCGCCACCATCGACTTCGCCGACACCATCGAGCAGCAGGGCTTCACCATCGACAACCCCAATGCCACCAACTCCTGCGCCTGTGGAGACTCCTTCCAGTGAGCCGCTGACTCGCAGAGTCGCAGAGCCGGTCCTTCGGGGCCGGCTCTTTGCATTCGGCACCCGGCGGCGGGGGTCGGGACGATCATGGAGGCATGCCATTGATCGACGAACCCCGCCGGATGAACCCCCTGCTGCGCCTCGGTGTGGCGATCTCGGAGCGAGTCACCGGACGGCGGATGCTGCCGGCGAGACTGCTGGCCTGGTATCCCAAGGCCGCCATCGGTGCCGGGGTGCTGGAGTCCTTGGTGGCGCACGACGAACCCTCACCGCGTCTGCTGAAGCTGGTGCGGATGAGCGCCTCGATCACCGCCAACTGCGCCTTCTGCGTCGACATGAACAGCTTCGAGTACGACCGGGCCCAGATCAGTGACGCCGAGGCTGCGGCGTTGGCCGGCGATCTGGACGCGGTCGACACCTTCACTGCCGCTGAGCGCCTGGCGATCGAGTACACCCGCCGGATCTCCCGCTCGCCGTTGGAATTTCCTGCCGACCTCATGACCGCCTTGAGGGAGGCCTACAGCGAGCGCGAACTGGTGATTCTGGCCACCACCGCGGCGCAGGTGAACTACTGGGCGCGGGTGATTCAGGCGCTGGGGATTCCTCCGGCCGGCTTCACCGACACCTGCGCCGTCCCACCGCAGCTAGCCTGAACCGGTGAACGAACCGCGCAAGCCCCGTCGTCCCGCCTTCCGCGACCCGGCGGCCCTGGAGGCGTTGGGCCAGACCTCCGATCCGGTGGCCGCGCTGCACGCCGCCCACGAATCGGCCGCTGCCCTGCTGCACCTGGGACGGGCGGCGAGCGATCCGGCCGTGGTCGCCCGCCTGGTCGCCCTCACCGACGAGGTGGGTATCG
>CAZLJN010000327.1:0-3003 GCA_964559815.1 uncultured Propionibacteriaceae bacterium | reverse complement strand
CGATTGGGCAGCCGTCCCGACCAGCTCTCCGGCGGCCAGCAGCAGCGGGTGGCGATCGCCCGGGCGCTGTCGACCGAGCCGGCGCTGGTGCTGGCCGACGAGCCCACCGGCAACCTGGATTCCAAGTCGGCCGGCGAAATCGGCGAACTGTTGCAGCAAGTCAGCAGCACCTGGGGACGCAGCGTGTTGATGGTCACCCACGACCCGCGCATCGCCTCCTACGCGCAACGCCTGGTGCTGATGCGAGACGGCCGGATCGTCGACGACGTCACCCTCGATGGCACCCGGGCGGCACCCCGGGCGGCACTCGAACGGTCGGGATTGCTGTGAGCCTCACCGGTGAGTTGGCCTGGCGCTACCTTCGCGGTCGCGGCGCCCGGTCGCTGCTGACCACCTTGGCGGTGGTCTTCGGCGTCATGCTCACCTTCGGCCTCAACGGGATCCTGCCCGCCATGGTGGACGCCTTCAACCGCAATCTGCTGGTCGCCGCGGGCAAGGTCGACCTGACCGTGACCAGCGCTTTCAGTCAGCCGTTCACCGCCTCGGCCGTCGACCAGGTGCTCACCGTCCCGCAGATCGCGGTAGCCAGCCCGGGTGCCCAATCGGTGGTGCCGCTGCCGCAGGCCGCCGATGCGCCGGCCGGCGCGCTGGCTCAGTTGCGGGTGGTCGGCATCGACCTGGGCACCATCGGCGACGTCCAGGACTTCACGCTGACCCAAGGACGGATGCTGGCAGCCACCGACACCACCGCGGTGATGCTCAACGCCGACCTGGCCGATCAGCTCGGGCTCGGCCTGGGCCAGGAGTTGGTGCTGCCGTCGTCCGCCGGAACCTCCCGATTCCGGATCGTCGGCTTGCTCAGCGCGGCAACCCTGCCCGGCAACGAACAGGTCTATCTGACCCTGCCCGCCGCCCAGCAACTGCTGGGGTTGGGCAACCGGATCACAGTGATTCAGGCCACTTTCGTCCCCGGAGCCGACCGCGCCGCCACCGAGCAGGCCGTCGCCGCCGCGCTCGGCAAGGACTACCAGGTCGGTGGCCTGACCAGTGAGTCCTCACTTCTGGCCGCGCTGCAGGTGAGCACCTTCGCATTCAACATGTTCGGGTTGTTCGCCCTGGCCACGGCCGGTTTCATCATCACCAACTCGTTCCGGACGGTGGTCGCAGAGCGGCGCCGTGACATCGGCATGCTGCGCGCGATCGGCACCTCACGGCGGACCGTGATGCGGCTGTTCCTCACCGAATCCCTCCTGCAAGGCGTGATCGGAACTGCGTTGGGAATGCTGGCCGGCTGGGGGATGGCAGCCGCCTTCTTCGCCGCCCTGGGGCCGATCTTCACCCGCGTGGTGCACCTGACCATCGGAGGGCCGGAGTTCGCGCCCAGCACCTGGGCGATCTCGATCGTCCTGGGCGTCGGGGTGACCGTGGTCGCCGCCCTCCTGCCGGCCCGGGCCGCCGGACGGGTCACGCCGATGGAGGCGATGCGGCCGCAGCTCGGCGAGGTGTACGACCGCAAGGTCGGCCTGCAGGCCTGGATCGGCGGCGGCCTGATGGTGGTCTCCCTGTTCGGGCTGGTGTCCGGCTCGTCCAGCCTGGTCGGGTTGGGCGCGGTGGTGTTCCTGATCGGCATCGCGATGCTGGCCCCCGCCGTGGTGAACCCGATCGCCGAGTTCGCCTCCCGCCCGCTGGAGACCTTCTTCGCCCGCGAAGGTGCGATCGCCCGCAGCAACCTGCAGCGCAACCCCGGCCGCAGCGCGGTGACGGTGACCGCAGTGATGCTCGGGCTGGCTTCGATCGTGGCCATGATCACTGTGGTCACCTCGATCTTCGCCGGCTTCACCGGCTACCTGACCAAGTCGATGTCGGCCGATTACCTGGTGATGCCGCAATCGATCGTGTTGGGTCAGGGCAATCTGGGTGCCGGGCCGCAGCTGGCTGATCGCGTCCGGACCACTCCGGGGATCGCGGCCACGTCCAGTCTGCGGCTGTCGATGGCCAAGCTCGACGGCACCCAGGTGCAGGTCATCGGCATCGATCCGGCCAGCTACCTGAAGGTGGCATCCTTCGATTGGAACACTGGCTCGTCCGATGCTGCGGTGACCCAGCTGGGCACCGGACGCTGGGTGATCGCCAACGGCATCTACGCCTCGCAGAACGGTCTGGTGGTGGGCCAGCAACTGACGCTGGACACCCCCAACGGCTCGCGGGTCTATCACGTGGCCGGCATCGGCAACGACTACCTCAACGCCAAGCTGTCGACGCTCTACACCTCGCAGGCCAACCTGAGTCGCGACTTCAACAACACCGCCGACCTGCTGGTGATGGCCAACCGCACCCCCGGCGCGGATCCGGCTGCCACCCAGGCGCGGCTGGCCAAGATCGTGGCCGATTTCCCGGCGTTCCGGCTGTACGAATCACAGACCTGGCTGGACGAGCAGCTGAAGACGTTCAACTCCACCATCGTCATCTTCGACGTGCTGGTGGCCGCGCTGGCGCTGCCGTCACTGCTGGCATTGGTGAACACCCTGGCGATCAGCGTGCTGGCCCGCACTCGTGAGATCGGCATGCTGCGCGCCGTGGGCGCGACCCGACGCCAGATCAAGCGGATGGTGTTGGCCGAGTCGCTGCTGCTCTCGGTGATCGGCACCGCCTTCGGCGCGATCGCCGGCCTGTGGCTGGGCTATGCCCTGGTCGCCGCGATGGCCGCGGTCGGCTGGCAGATGCCGTACGCGTTCCCCTGGGCCGGGCTGGCCGCCACCGTCGTGGTCGGCATCACCTTCGGCGTGCTCGCCGCCCTCGGCCCGGCGCGTTCAGCCTCCCAGTTGGACGTGGTCGCCGCCCTCCATCAGGAGTAGCCGCCCGCCCAGATGAGGAAGCTCTCATCGTCGTCCAATCCCGATCTCACCGAGCCCTCGTGTACTGGAAGGGTCAGATCGCCACACGAAAGGGCACACGATGATCAAGAACTTCGCCATTGGATTGGCCGCCACGGCCGTCCTGGTC
>CAZLJN010000326.1:0-3011 GCA_964559815.1 uncultured Propionibacteriaceae bacterium | reverse complement strand
CCCGAGTGGCCTGCACCCCAGCCCGGCGCACACGTCGTGACCCGGCTGTTGCAACCGCTGCGCTCGGGGCACTACTGGAGCTACCTGGCCCACCAGATGCTGGTCGGGCCGGTCATCGCCACCATCACCTTCAGCCTCGCCGTCACCTGGTGGTCGATAGCCCTGGGCGGTCTCACCTACGGCGTGTGGCAGGTGTTCCTGCCCAATCCGGAGCCGCAGGCCGACTGGCCCGGCTGGTTGGCAGCGAACGTGCAGTTGCTGGGCGGCTGGAGCAGCCGGATGGTCGCCATCGTGGTCTACACCGCCTCCGGTTTGGTTTTCGCCAGCACCCTGCCGTGGGTGATCAACGCCATCACCGCGCTGCAGCACGGCCTGGCCCGGCTGATGCTAGGACGCTGGCCGTCCGACGAACTGAGCGCGGTGGCTCTCCAAGAAGCGGCCGGACGGCAGTGGGCCGTCCAAGCCGAGGACACCGCCATGCGCAAGCTCGAACGCGACCTGCACGACGGTCCGCAGCAGCGGCTGATCAGGCTGCAACTCGACCTGGCCGCAGCCGAGCGCCGCGCCGCTTCCGGCGAGACCGAGGAGGCCGCCGAGTACGCCCGACAGGCCCGCGCCCAGGCCCAGGCCGCCCTCGAGGAGCTGCGCGCCTTGTCGCGGGGCGTGGCGCCGCCACTGCTCACCGATCGCGGACTGCGCCTCGCCTTGGAGGCATTGGCCGAACAGTCGGCCGTTCCGGTGGCCGTCACCCTTGATCCCGACCTCGACGCTGCAGTTCCGTCAGAAGTTGCCCGCGCGGTGTACTTCGTGGTCGCTGAGTTGCTCACCAACGTGGCCAAGCACTCCGGGGCCACCCAGGCCGAACTGGTCGCCCAGGTGCATCGCGATGACCCGGCGCGGGTGCGGCTCAGCGTGATCGACGACGGCCACGGCGGCGCGAACTTCCGCGCCGGTCACGGCCTGTCCGGCTTGCGCGAGCGGGTCTCCGGCCTGCTCGGCACCCTCACCATCGAAAGCCCCGACGGTGGCCCGACCCGCGTCGACGTCACCGTTCCGGTGTCGGCAGACGGGGTCATAGGCTGAAGCATGACCTCAGCCACCCCATCGTTGCGCGTGATGCTGGTCGAAGACTCCGTCCTGCTGCGCGAAGGCGTGGTCCGGCTTCTCGAAGAAGCCGGGCACACCTGCGTGGCCGCGCTGGGCGATGCTGAAGACCTGATCACCCAGGTGCGGACGTGGCAGCCCCAGGTGGTGGTGATGGACGTCCGGCTGCCGCCGAGCTTCCGCGACGAAGGTATCCGGGCCGCACTCGCGGTGCGCCGGGCCATTCCTGGGACGCCGGTGCTGGTGCTCAGCCAGTACGTCGAGACGGTCTATGCCCGCGAGTTGCTGGCCGATGCCGCCGGCGGCATCGGCTACCTGCTCAAAGACCGCCTGACCAGTCTGAACGATCTGGACGAGGCCTTGTGCCGGGTGGCCGACGGCGGCACGGTGCTCGACCCCGAGGTGGTCCGCCGCCTGGTCAGCGCCCCGCGTGACCCGCTGGCCACCCTCACCGGCCGCGAACGCGAAGTGCTGGAACTGGTCGCCGAAGGACGCAGCAACGCCACCATCGCCGAGCGGCTGACCATCGGCGTCGGGGCGGTGGAGAAGCACGTCAGCAATGTGTTCGCCAAGCTGGGCCTGAGCGAATCGCCGCAGGACCATCGACGGGTGCTGGCAGTGCTGGCTTACCTCCAGCGCTGACCTGACCTGGCCACCCGCACCGCCGGACGTCCGCCCCGCCGTCCGGGTCAGTACTTGAGCACGGCTTTCAACGTGAGCGGCTTGCGGCTGGCCGCCTGCAACTCGGCGGTCTGAGCCAGATACAACTCCGCACACGCCAACGCGTCAGTCAGCGCGTTGTGGGCGGCATACCGCGGCAGCCCGAACTGGCTGCGCGCCGTCCACAGTCGCAGGCTGCCCGGTGGCGGCTCGTCGTCGAAGCCTTGGCTCAGCAGTCGGAACTGCAACGCGAGGGTGTCGACCACGCTCAGCCGGGGACGGAAACCATGGACGGCGTTGCAGGTGTTGCCGATGAAGCCGGTCTCGATGGCGGCGTGGTGGCAGATCATCACCCGTCCGTGCAGGGCGGCGAAGACCACGTCGAGGGCGGCCGCCGGCGGCAAGGCGTCGGTCAGCGCGTCGTCGGTGATGCCGTGAATGCTGGCCGATTCACCCACTTCGACTCCGGCGCGCACCAGCACATGGCCAGCCCCCGACAGATCGATGTCGGTGCCATTGACCGGCACGAAACCGATACTGAGGATCTGGTCGGCCTTCGGATCGAGGCCGGTGGTCTCGACATCGACGGCCAACAACCGGGCCTCGCTCAGCGGGGTGGCTGGATCCGGCTTGTCGTCGACCACATAGCGCCGGATCGGACCCTCGGGGAGGTCCTGGGTGACCCGGTTCCAGGAACGGCTGTTGAACCACATCGGTGTCCCACTCACGACATGCTCATGACATCAGGTGGGTCTGGTAGCGGTAGGCCAGGGCCTGTTGCGCGCGCCGGATGATGCCGAACACGTCCCGCAGGTGCTTCTTCTCCAGCGCCGACAGCGCGTCCGGCGAGACCGTGTTGGTCGGGCTCTCCCCGGACGCCACCAGCCGGGCCTGATGGCGCAGCCGCAGGTAGGTGATCAGCTCGAACGCGTCCAGGATCGCGCTCTCGGTCTCGGCGCTCATCGCCCCGGACGCGGCCACCGCGTGCAGGCGTTCGACGGTGTTCACCGCCGGGATGCCGTTGGCCAGGGCCAGCACCCGCACCAACTCGACGATGCAGTGCACCGACGACTTCAAATCGAGCCCCGACTGCGGGCCGCCGCCGCGTTCGACCACGAAGCCGCGGAAGAACCCGATCGGTGGCTGCCGCTCCACCGCCTCGGCGGCCAGGTGGCCCAGGAAGCGCGGCGACTTCGGCGCCAGCGTCCGGACGGTCTCGCGCAGCTGGTCGGCGCGCAGCGAACCGC
>CAZLJN010000325.1:0-3044 GCA_964559815.1 uncultured Propionibacteriaceae bacterium | reverse complement strand
ACCACGTAGTCACCGATGCGCACGCCGCCTTCGACGACCTTGCCCTTGAGCAGGTTCATCGCGGGAGAGCCGATGAAGCCGGCCACGAACAGGTTCTTCGGCTTGTCGTACAAGGAAAGCGGGCTGTCCACCTGCTGCAGCAGGCCGTCCTTCATCACCGCGACCCGGTCGCCCATGGTCATGGCCTCGACCTGGTCGTGGGTGACGTAGACGGTGGTGACGCCGAGGCGAGTCACCAGCGCCGAGATCTGGGTGCGGGTGGAGACGCGCAGCTTGGCGTCCAGGTTGCTCAGCGGTTCGTCCATCAGGAACACCTGGGGCTGCCGGACGATCGCCCGGCCCATGGCGACGCGCTGACGCTGGCCGCCGGACAGCGCCTTCGGCTTGCGTGCGAGGAACTCCTCCAAACCCAGCAGCTTGGCCGCGTCCAACACTCGTGCGTCGCGCTCCGCCTTGGGGACGCCGGCCATCTTCAGGGCGAAGCCCATGTTGTCGGCGACCGTCATGTGCGGGTAGAGCGCGTAGTTCTGGAAGACCATCGCGATGTCGCGATCCTTGGGCGGCAGGCTGGTGACGTCACGGTCACCGATGTAGATGCTGCCGCTGTTGACTTCTTCGAGTCCGGCGAGCATGCGCAGCGAGGTGGACTTGCCGCAGCCGGACGGTCCGACGAGGACCATGAATTCGCCGTCACCGATCTCAAGATCGAGTTGATCGACAGCGGGGTGATCGGAACCGGGATAGACCCTGGTTGCCTTTTTGAAGCTGACCGTAGCCATGCCGAAACATCCTTTCCACGGGCAGGTACGTGCCCGACGATCCGTAGTGGAAAACCGGCCGCGTCGTCGCGGCCGTGACCATCATGGCACGGCTATGTCCTTACTTGGCAGGGTTCTGGGAATCGGGTTTCTACGCACAAGTCGTCGCCTGATCGGCGGCGGGTAGGCTCACCGCGTGACTGATCCCCAGCCGGCCTCCGACGGCGCTGCACCCGAACCCGAGGACGGGGCCGACGCGCCCGCAGAATGGTGGGACGATCCGTCCCTGCCGTGGCGGCACAAGCCGACCCGGTCGGACGTGGTGTGCTTCTCCTGGCTGACGGTGGCCGCGATCTACGGGGTGGTGATCTCCGTCCTGCGCCCCGGCCTACTCGGATCGGCGCCGATGGTGCTGGCCTCGCAGGGTTCCTGGAGTGGTGTGGTGATGACCGGAGCCTTGGCTCAGGGCGGCAACCCCTGGTGGCCGCTGGTGTGGGCGCTGGCGACGTTGGGCTTTGTGAAGTTCGACTGGATCTATTGGTGGGCCGGGCGCCTGTGGGGACGAAATCTGATCGAGGTGTGGTCGGGACGTTCGCCGCGCGCGCGGCGCTGGAACGAGCGTGCGGAGAAGTTCGCCCGCAAGTACGAGACGCTGGCGATCATCGTCAACTTCCTGCCGATCCCTCTGCCCCGCGCAGTGATCCTGGCGGTGCTGGGCGAGGCAGGGACGTCGCTGAAGAAGCTGCTGATCGTCTCGGTGCTGAGCTCGGCCGTGACCACCGGTGGCTATCTGTGGATCGGCTGGTACTTCGGCGAGCCGGCCCGCTTCGTCATGGAGACCTACGGCAACTACCTGTGGTACATCTCCCTGGCCATCCTGGTGGTGGTCGTCGTCAACACCTGGCGGCAACAGTCGAAGAAGGCCGCCTAGCCGCGTTGCCTTGTGGAGCCTCCGACAGGAATCGAACCCGCGACCATCCGCTTACAAGGCGGGCGCTCTACCTACTGAGCTACGGAGGCACTGAGCCGCAGCCCAGAGGCTCCATTGTGGCAAAGGTTGCGCGCTCCTGCCGAACGGCATCGCTAGGCTCGGCTCATGTCCACGCTCAGCCCCGTACCCGCGACCGCAGCCGACGCCCCAGAAGTGATGGTGCTGCAGCGGGCGTGCTGGGTCAGTGAGGCGATCACCAACAACGATCTGAGCATCCCGCCGCTGAGCGAACCCCTGGAGTCGGTGCGCGCCTGGATGCCCCGGGCCTGGGTGGTGCGTGACCAGGGCCGACTGATCGGGGCCGTGCGCGGCTTCGTCGACGGTGACACCTGGCAGATCGGACGGCTGATGGTCGCCCCCGATCGTCAGGGCGAGGGGTTGGGTGGTCGGCTGTTGCGCCACGTCGAGGCCCAGGCTCCCGACGGGGTCGCCTGGATGGTGTTGTTCACCGGCGCGGCCAGTGAGCGCAACCTCGGTCAGTATCGGCGCGCCGGCTATGTCGATTTCGACACCGCTCCCGGCCTGGTGTTTCTGCGCAAGCCGGTCGCCGGCTGAGTTTCGACGGGCTCAACCCACGGTTTGGGTGGGCTCACTCCGCCGCGACGTCGATGACCAGGTCGGCCAGCTCCCAGGGCTTCCCGGCCTGCCAATGCAGGCGCTCTTGCGCAGCCCACTGCTCCCAGTGCGGGGCGAACACCTCGCCGTCGCGGGCGAGGGCACGCTCGCGGCGGAGTTCTTCGGGGGCGTCCAACCAGATCGCCAAGGTGGCCAGTTCGCGGCTGGCCGGGGTGATCGCGCCACAGCCCTCGATGATCAGCGGACGGGCCGGATCCAACTGACGCAGCTCTGCGGGGGCGTCGGCGGTCCAGTCCCATTCGACGAACTCGCCAGTGGCGATCACCTGCGGCACCCGCGCCGCGGCCACCGCGAGGCCGTCCCAGCCGGGGCAGAACTGGTCGGTGCACACCACGACAGGACGGTGGCCGTTCGGCCACTGCGCAACCAGGTCCGCAGCCAGCGTCGACTTGCCCGAACCGGCGCCGCCGTCGATCAGCACGACCGGACGGTCGGCGGCAGCCACGGCCTGCAGCAGGACGCGCAGCGCGCTCACGCTCACCGCACCCCGGAGGCGGTCAGGAAGCTGGTGCCACCGCCGTGATAGCTGACGACCTCAGCGGCGCCGAGGAAGGCGGCCAAGTGGGCTCCGGTAGGCACGGGATGAGTATGCCGTTCGGTAGGCTGCTGCGGTCCACACGCTGGCGTGGCGCAATTGGCAGCGCACCTGTCTTGTAAAC
>CAZLJN010000324.1:0-3065 GCA_964559815.1 uncultured Propionibacteriaceae bacterium | reverse complement strand
ACGTCGAACTCGTCACAGCCGGTGGGGTAGTGCTCCAGCCCGGCTTCGACCTTCACCGGGGTGGTGATCTTCGGAATCTCGGCCTCGAACTCGACGACCTTGAGCAGCTCTTCGACGTCGACATGCTTGGCGGTCAGGCCACCGCGGATCACGTTGTCGGAGTTGGCCATGATCTCCACGCCGGTGCCGCGGAGATGAGCATGCATCTGGCCGGCGCGGACGAACACCGCTTCGCCGGGCTGCAGCACCACGCGGTTGAGCAGCAGGGCGGCCAGGATGCCCGGATCGGACGGGAACACCTCGTCCAGCTCGATCACCGTACGGGCGAAGTCGCCGATCTCACCGGGATCGTCCTTGTGCTGCATGGCCGCAGCGCACACCAGTTCGGACAACTCGGCCCGCTCGCCATCGAGGCTGAGCACGTCGAGGAAGACTTCGGCCAGGGCCGCCGCGCCGCGCCGCTCGGTGAGCGGCCCGATCACGCTGGCCAGTTGCTCGGCCACCCCCAGGCCGGTGAACAACGCATCGGTGTGCCGGGGGTCGCGGAACCCGCTGAGAGTGTGGAATTCGTCCAGGGCGATCAGGATCTCCGGCTTGGGCCACGAATCCCGGTAGGTGCGCTCGGGGGCGTCCGGCGCCACCCCGGCGGCCACCTCGCGAGCGAAGCCCTCTTCGGCCTGGTCGCGTGAGGGGTGCGCCTGCAGGCTGAGCGCATGGCGAGCCGACAGCACCTTCACCAGGTAGGGCAGTTGATCACCGAAGCGGGCCCGGCTGACTGCACCGATGGTCTCGGGCTGATCGTGCAGATATTCGTCGAGACGCTGGCCGTCCAGTTCGGCCGGGGCGGAGGTGTGCGCCCCCAGCCAGTACTCGGCGAACGGTCGACCGTCGGACGGACGTCCCAGAAGCTCCGGAATCGCATCGATGGTGCCCCAGTCGTAACGCTGGATCGCGCCCTGCAACCGCTGCATCTAGCTTCCTTACTGGTCGACAAGTCGGTGGCCCACGCCAGCGTCGATCCTAGCGTCTCCACACGACACCGGCCCGGGCAATCACTGTCGGACGAGGCCGGACGGCGCCGCCGGTGGCTGTCGCTGAGATCGGGATCAGCGAATGACATCGGTGTTGTTTGGCTCTATGCTGAAGGCATGTCCTCACCGATGCCGATCACCACTTCGGGCCTGAGCGAGCAGCAGGCGGCCCTGCTGGATTTCGAGAAGAACTGGTGGTCGATGGAGGGCTCGAAGGAGTCCGAGATTCGGGATCGTTTCGACATCTCGCCGACTCGTTACTACCAGCTGCTGAACGCGCTGATCGATTCCCCTGAGGCTTTGGCCTACGACCCGCTGCTGGTCAAGCGGATGCGTCGCCTCCGCGAGATGCGGCAGAAGGAGCGCACTGCCCGCCGACTCGGTGTCAGCCTGCACTGATTCACACTGCACTGACTCACCACCCAGCCCCTGAGAACGCCGTCGCCATCCGACGGCGTTCTCTCTTTCTGTGGCCGCTGAAATTGGCTAGCGTGGTGGTGGGTGCACGGGTCGAGAGGATCATCCATGTCCAGGTGGCAAGGCAAAGCGGCGATGGCCATCGGTGTGGCCGCCCTGACGGTGATGGCCGGGTGCGCCGGAGGTTCCCCGGTCAGCCAGCCCACTGGCGGCGGCGCGCCGTCCGCGCAGGCGCCGGACACGCAGGCCCCGGCCGGCGGTGGCGACGCCACCTGTCAGGCATGGTCGGGCAAGCCGGGCGTGATCCGGGTGTTCTGCACCGGACCTGCCACCGCGAAGCTCGCCGTCGATGGCAAGGAGACCGCGCTCAGCGGTGGTGAGTGCGAGGCCACCGGCACCATCGTGGCCTTCAATCTGGGAGTAGTGGCCTCCGACCTCCCCGCCGGCACGACCAAGCCCAACTACCTGGGCATCATCATCGACACCTCGGGCAAGGCCGCCACCAGCGTGGCCTACACCGTCGATGGCACCGCTGATGTCGTGCTGAAGGCGAAGACGGCGCTGGCGGCCGACGGCAAGTCCGGCACGCTGACCGGAGACAGCATGACCACCAACGCCAAGGTGAGCGTCACGTTCAACTGCGGCTAGGCGCGCCTCTTCCCCGCCGTGCCGGTGAGACGCTTCCAGCCCGCATTGTTCCGGGGCTGCTCGACGTAGCCGCCGCGGCTGAGCCCGGCGGCGCGCTCGAAGAAGTTGGCGGAGGCGGCATCGCCGGTACGCAGCCACGACCAGCCCGAGGCGATGGCGTACAGCGGGAAGAACGGCAGCCCGATGCAGGCGGCGTACTGCCAGGCGTGGGCGGCCTCGTGGTCGAGGATGTCGGGGTAGCGCTGCGCCAGGTCGTCCAGGCTCCCGCCAGGGAAGAGCACCACGTTGCCGATGGTGAACGCACCGCGGCGGGGGATGCCCAACCGGTAGTGCTCGGCCAGCACCATTCCGTTGCCGCCGCGGCGCACACGGCTGCGTCCGGCCACGGCGATCAGCAGTCCTACGACGGTGGTCAGGTTGATGGCGTTGAGCGCCGCCCGCACCGCAGCGCTCCACCGATGACCGGACGTGCTGAGCATGGCCCCATTGTGCCTGTCGGTCGGCAGTTGCACCCAGGGAATCGTTTGCACTCGGCGGGTGCGAGTGCTAAACATGTGGTTAGCACTCTCGCGCTGAGAGTGCCACGTCTGAGTCGATGCGATCAGTACTGATCTCTCCGTTCGCGGACATCGATCCGACTGACACCGTTCACCGCGGGGCCGACGCCCCCACCGACGCCAAAGGATTGCCGAACAGACATGGCGAAGCTGATTGAGTTCAACGTCGAGGCTCGTCGCGGGCTGGAGCGGGGCATGAACACCCTCGCCGACGCCGTCCGCGTGACCTTGGGCCCCAAGGGCCGCAACGTGGTGCTGGAGAAGAAGTGGGGCGCCCCCACCATTACCAATGACGGCGTGTCGATCGCCAAGGAGATCGAGCTCGAGGATCCCTTCGAGAAGATCGGCGCCGAGCTCGTCAAGGAGGTCGCCAAGAAGACCGACGACGTCGCGGGCGACGGCACCACCACCG
>CAZLJN010000323.1:0-3124 GCA_964559815.1 uncultured Propionibacteriaceae bacterium | reverse complement strand
TCGACCGGCAGATCCCGGTGGAGGCCCCCGACATGAAGGGCCGACTGCAGATCCTGCGGGT
This sequence comes from uncultured Propionibacteriaceae bacterium, assembly GCA_964559815.1. GTDB lineage: Bacteria > Actinomycetota > Actinomycetes > Propionibacteriales > Propionibacteriaceae > Propionicimonas. The sequence continues at coordinate 3,063 of CAZLJN010000323.1, read as the reverse complement.
GCATGCGGCGAACAAGCCCATGGGTACCGACGTTGACCTGTCCAGCGTGGCCAAGCGCACCCCCGGCTTCACCGGCGCCGACCTGGCCAACGTGCTCAACGAGGCCGCGCTGCTGACCGCACGGATGAACCTGCGTTTCATCGGCAAGCCGCAGCTGGACGAGGCCATTGACCGCGTCATCGGCGGACCGCAGAAGCGCAGCCGGGTGATGAACGAGCGCGAGTTGCTGATCACCGCCTATCACGAGGGCGGACACGCTCTGGTGGCGGCGGCGATGCCGGGCACCGACCCGGTGCAGAAGGTGACGATCCTGCCGCGCGGACGAGCGCTGGGCTACACCATGGTGATGCCCGACGACGACAAGTACTCCCAGACCCGCGGCGAGCTGCTCGACCAGTTGGCCTACATGCTGGGCGGACGCGCTGCCGAGGAACTGGTCTTCCATGACCCGACCACCGGTGCCAGCAACGACATCGAGAAGGCCACCAAGCTGGCCCGGGCGATGGTCACCGAGTTCGGCATGACCGAATCCCTCGGCGCGGTGCGTTACGGCGCCGGCGACCGGGAGCCCTTCTTGGGGATGGACTACGGCAGTAGCTCCCGCACCTACTCGGAGTCGATCGCCGGACAGGTGGATGCCGAGGTGTCCAAGCTGATCTCGACCGCTCACCAAGAGGCCTACGACGTGCTCAGCACCAACCGTGAGGTGCTGGACGAGTTGGTCCGGCAGCTGTTCGAGAAGGAGACCCTCGACAAGGAGCAGGTCGCCAAGATCTTCGAACCGCTCAAGCGCTGGCCCAAGCGTCCGGCCTGGACCGGATCGGACACCCGCAAGCCCAGCGAGATCCCGCCGGTGGATCCGCCGGAGCGTCCGGCCCCGCCGGAGCCGGTGTCGGCTCCGGCCACCCCCGGCTATCCGCTGCCGCCGGCGGCGCCGGCCCCGTACCCGCCGCTGGTGCCTGGAGATCAGGGCATCGGTGGTCCGCCGTCGATCCCGCCGCAGGGCTGAACCATGGCCGTCGACCAAGAGCGGATTGCGGCTGCTGTTCGGGAGATCCTGATCGCGATCGGTGAGGATCCCGAACGTGACGGCCTGATCGATACCCCGGCCCGGGTGGCGCGGGCCTATGCGGAGATGTTCACCGGCCTGCAGGCCGACCCGGCCGAGGTGCTGGCCACGACCTTCGATCTCGGTCATGACGAGATGGTCCTGGTGCGCGACATCGAGGTGTGGAGCACCTGCGAACACCATCTGCTGCCGTTCACCGGGGTGGCTCACGTCGGCTACATCCCGAGTAGGGGTCGGATCACCGGGCTGAGCAAACTGGCCCGGCTGGTCGATGCGTTCGCCAAGCGTCCTCAGGTGCAGGAGCGGCTGACCTCCCAGGTCGCTGACGCTCTGGTCGAGCACCTCGGCGCTCGGGGAGTGATCGTGGTGATCGAGTGCGAGCACCTGTGTATGACGATGCGCGGTGTCCGCAAGCCTGGCGCCAAGACCGTCACCAGCGCGGTGCGTGGGGTGATGGCCAACCCTGCCACCCGCGCCGAGGCGATGAGCCTGATCATCGGCTGAGCCGGATCCCGCATGGACCGGGGCCTGTTCCCGGCACCGGTGGTCACACTAGGGTCTGGGCATGACGCGAACCGTACGGCGAATCCTGGTGGCCGCGATCACCCTCACCCTGACCTCGACGGCCTGCGCTGCACCCAGCGTGGCGGTGGTCCCTACCGAGCAGCCCGCAGTGGCCCCTGCAGTGGCTCCCACAGTCGTCACCCCGGCCCTGAACAGCTTCGGGATCGCTGCCGGCAACCCGTCCGGAAAGGCGAAGGTGCCCTCGGCGGCGAAGGCGGTGAAGACCACCAAGCCCACTCGGGTGATCGGCGACGGCACGCCGGCCAGTTGCACCTCCGACGCGGTGGTCGCGGCCGTGGCCAAGGGCGGGATCGTGAAGTTCAACTGCGGTCCGGACCCGATCACCATCGTGATGACACAGACCGCCAAGGTGCGCAACACCAACAAGCTGCTGGTGCTGGACGGTGGCAACAAGGTCACGTTGAGCGGCGGTGGCGATCGGCGGATCCTCTACCAGAACACCTGTGACGCCAAGCAGGTGTGGACCACCTCGCACTGCCAGAACCAGTCCACGCCGAAGCTTGTCGTACAGAACCTCACCTTCGCCGACGGCAACTCCACAGGGGAGAAGACCGAAGGCGGTGGTGGCGGCGCAATCTTCGTCCGCGGCGGCCAGTTCAAGGTGGTCAACTCGGTCTTCGTCCGCAATCGGTGCGACGCCACCGGTCCCGATCTCGGCGGTGCCGCGATCCGCGTGCTCAGCCAGTACAAGAACCGCCCGGTGTATGTGAACCACAGCACCTTCGGCGGTGCGCCCGGCCTGGGTGGCACCTGCTCCAACGGCGGCGCCCTGAGCAGCATCGGGGTGTCCTGGACGGTGTTGAACAGCCTGTTCACCGACAACACCGCGATCGGTAACGGCGCCAACCCGAAGCGAAAGGGCACGCCCGGCGGCGGCAGCGGTGGCGCGATCTACGCCGATGGCAACAAGTTCACCATTCGTGTCGCCGGGACCGTGATCAAGAACAATCACGCCAATGAGGGTGGCGGGGCGATCTTCTTCGTCAGCAACAACCGGACCGGCACCTTGCGGATCGAGAAGTCGAAGTTGACCAACAACCCCAGCGATCGATTCTGGACGCGCGGCTACCCCGGCATCTTCTTCCTCGGAAAAGGCAAGCCGAAGGTCAGCAAGTCCACCCTGCGCTGAGGCGTGGGGTGGCTGAGCTTGGTTAGGCTCTGCGGGTGACTACGCTGCCGCAACCTGGACGCACCCTGGTGATGGGGGTGCTCAACGTGACCCCGGATTCATTCTCCGACGGTGGCGACTATCTCGACCTGGCTGCTGCGGTGGCCCACGGTTTCGATCTGGCCGCCGAAGGGGCCGACCTGGTCGATGTCGGTGGCGAGTCCACCCGTCCCGGGGCTGGACGAGTGCACCTGGACGCCGAACTGGCGCGGGTCGTCCCGGTGATCGAACAGCTCAGCCG
>CAZLJN010000322.1:1037-3156 GCA_964559815.1 uncultured Propionibacteriaceae bacterium | reverse complement strand
GTGGCCGCGGCCGCGACCAGCGTGCTGAACACCGCTGCCGGGACGATGCCCTGGTAGAGGTACTCGTAGGCGCGGCTGACCGCACCGATGAAGACGCCCTCGATCGCGGCGTACAGCAGGACGAAGGCCGGGTTCACCTTGGTGCGGAAGCTGACCAGCATCACGGTGCCGAAGGCGACCAGCCCGGAAACGATCCAGATCGGCATGATCAGGCTCATCGGCAGCACGCCGGCGCTGAACGCCCAGTAGGTGAGGGCGGCCATGCCCGCGACCGTACCGAGGGTGACCGCGCTCTTGGTGAGCACGTCCTCGATGGTCATCCGTCCGCCGACCGCAGCCGGCGCCGGGACGTACGGGACACCATAAGGATCAGCCGGCGGCGGGAAGCCCTGACCCGGGTAGGTCTGTCCGCCGGGCATCGGCTGGCCATAGGCCTGCGGCTGTCCGTTCGGGACCACCCACGCGTCCGGCTTGGACAACACAGGGTTCTTGCTTTGCATTGCGTCTCCTCTTCGTCGGCGGCGCTCAGCGCCGTCTGACCTCCATCGTAGGCAACGCCGCCAGAATCCGGCTTTGTTCCCCCCTGAACTTCCCCTGATCTGCGGTGCCCCCAATGGGATTCGAACCCATACTGTGGCGGGTTTAAGCCGCCTGCCTCTGCCAGTTGGGCCATGGGGGCCGCGTCGGCGAGTCTAGCGAGCCGGTCCTGATTCCCCTGGTCAGGCGAGCAGGCCAGTGACGATGCCGTCGAGGATGTCGGCCTCGCTGACCACCAGCGGTAGCGCCAGGCGATCGCCGATCAACCGGCAGATCAGGGCGCCGGCGCAGATCACGTCAGCCCGTCCCGGCACCATGGTCGGGTATTGGGCGACCTCGGCGACCGTGCTGCTCAGCAACTCGTCGGTGAAGGCGGCCAGTTCAGCGGCGTCCAGCGTGGAGCCGTGGACGGCGGCACGGTCGTAGACGGCCAGCCCCTGGATCAGCGCCGACAGGCTGGTCACCGTGCCACCGACCCCCACCCAGGTGGCCACCTGGGCGAAGTCCACCCCGGAGCCATCCAGTAGCGCGTTGATGTGGTCGGACGCCGCCGCGATCTCGGTCGCCGTCGGCGGATCGCTGTGCAGGAACCGCTCCCGCACCCGCACCGAGCCGATGTCGAGGGAGATTGCGTGCTCCACCTCGCCGTCGCGGCCGAACACCAGCTCGGTCGAACCGCCACCGATGTCGATCACCAGCACCGGCTGGGCCAACGCGGGCAGCGCGGAGACCGCCCCCAGGTAGGACAGCCGGGCTTCCTCCTGGCCGGGGATGATCTCGGCCTCCACGCCCAGTCGAGCGCGCACACCATCGAAGAACTCCGCAGAGTTGGCCGCGTCCCGGGCAGCAGAGGTGGCCACCACCCGGCGCCGGGCGACGCCCAGGTCGTCCAGCTGGGTGCCGAAGTCGGCCATCGCGTCCAGCGTCCGGGCCAACGCGTCGGGGTGGAAGGAGCCGGTGGCGTCCACGCCCTGCCCCAGCCGAGTGATGTGCAGGCGGCGGTCCACCTCGCTGAGTCGGCCGTCACGCTGCCGACAGATCAGCAACCGCACCGAGTTCGTGCCGCAGTCGACCGCGGCCACCAACTCACTCATAGTCCACCAGGCACGGACGGTGCCAGAAGTCACCGAGCAGGGCCACGACTTCGTCGCCGATCGGGTTCACCCCGGGCCCGGCGGCCAGAGCGTGCCCCAGCAGGGCGTGCAGGCACTTCACCCGGTTGGGCATGCCGCCGGCGCTGATGCCGTCAATCTCGGGCACCTCGCCCAGCGCGGCCCGGTCGGCCAGGTAGGCCCGATGGGCCGCCTCGTAGGCCGCGGCCAGGTCGGGATCGCTGGCGAGCCGCTGGGTCATCTCGGTCATCAGCCCGCTGGCCTCCAGGGCCGAGCAGGCCGTGTTGGCGCGCGGACAGGTCAGGTAATAAGTCGTCGGGAACGGGGTTCCGTCGCTCAGGCGCGGCTCGGTGGCCAGGACGCCGGGCTTGCCGCACGGGCAGCGCCAGGCGACCGCAGCCACTCCCCGAGCCGGACGACCGAGCTGGGCCTCGACGCAGGCGGCTATCGCATCGTCACCAACACCGGCC
>CAZLJN010000322.1:0-1027 GCA_964559815.1 uncultured Propionibacteriaceae bacterium | reverse complement strand
CTCAGGCACGGCCGCATTCTCGCATGCGCCGGTGACGGTTCATCCACCCGCGACTCTGCGGACAGGTGAATCCGCGGTGGCCAGCGACCCGTTCAGCCGCTGCCACCAGGTCAGATCGTCCTCGCCGGCGACCGGACGCTGCGCGGAATCCAGGGTGACTCCGCCGCCGATCGGGTTGCCGTTGTCGTCGACCAGCCGGAAGCCGGTCTCGCCGGGCATCGCCCAACCGAGCCGCTCGCGGGCCTGGGCTCGCACGTAGGCCGGATCGTTCCAGCGCGCCAGTTCGGTCTCCAAGGTGGTGATCTCGGCCGAGCTTTCGCGGATCTGCTGTTCGGCCACCGCCATCTGCTGCTGCTGGCGCACATAGATCTGGAAGGTGCTGATGAAGGACACCGCCAGCGCCAACACCACCACGCCCAAGGCCAGCGCGCGACGGGTGAGCTTCAGTCGCCGCTGCCACCGGGGCACCGGAATCGACGGCTTCGCCTTCGGCGCGGCCGGACGAGCACCCGCACGCGGACGCCGCCGCTGCGGCTGGCGTCCGGGGCCGGGGCTGGTGCGCGGTTTACGCGGGGTGCCGGGCATGGGTTCCTCTCATCGCCTTCCAGGATAGGTCGGCGCCTCGGCGGCCACGGCCTGGACGCGCCCGCCAGTGGCCGACAACGCCAGTGGCCCCGGCGCCGAAGCGCCGGGGCCACTGAAAGCCGTACTCAGGCCTTGAACCGCGGGAACGCGGACGCACCGGCGTAGCGCGCGGCGTCGTCCAGATCCTCCTCGATGCGCAGCAGCTGGTTGTACTTGGCAACCCGCTCGGTACGCGCCGGGGCGCCGGTCTTGATCTGGCCACAGCCCAGGGCCACGGCCAGGTCGGCGATGGTGACGTCCTCGGTCTCGCCGCTGCGGTGGCTCATCATCGTGGTGTAGCCACTGCGATGGGCCAAGGTGACCGCGTCGATGGTCTCGGTCAGCGAGCCGATCTGGTTCACCTTCACCAGCAGCGCGTTCGCCGTCTTGGTGTCGATGCCCT
>CAZLJN010000321.1:0-3160 GCA_964559815.1 uncultured Propionibacteriaceae bacterium | reverse complement strand
CGACTCGACCACGGCCGACAACGACACTCGTTGGGTCTTGCGCGCCGGCGGTGGGGACACTTTTCAGAACGGGACGCTCGGCGTGTTAATGCTGGTGGCAGGTGGCGGCCTGCTGCTGGCGAGGCGCCGTCGAGTAGCGAACTGAGCTCGGCTCCCCATACGGCCAGTTCGCGGGCGGGCGCCCGAACTTCACGGTTCGGGCGCTCTGCTTATTCACACGAGGTTTCGGGCCACCCCGAACACGGCCGCGGCAATAACGAACATCCCCCACCACAGCCGGGACTCGCGCGCGGCGCGGGGGAGTCGCACGGTCGGCCCGCCGAGTGCCTCCACCGCCCAGAACACTGTCAATACCGCCAGAATGGCCCCGGTGGTGAGCACGAACGGGTTGGCGGCCCATGCGGCGGCGATATCGCCGGCGAGCAGATCATTGCCGACATGAGTCGCTCCGCACAGCGGGCACAGCGTGCCGGTAAGGCTTCGCCAAGGGCAGGGGAAGCCCCAGCCGGTGATTCGATAAGTGAGGCTCAATCCCACCCCGAAAAGGCCGAACGCGCCCACTGCCACCAGACGCGATGAGGCGCGCTGGCGTGAAGAAAAGGCGAACTCCGGCATGGTTCAAGTATTGCAACGTTCCCCATTGGCAGGGCCAGGCTCTAGGATCAGCAGCATCATTGCTCTACAGGGAGAGAAGCATGTCCGATCAGTATCCGACCACGCCGCAGCCGGGCGAGCCGGGCGGCTACACCCCGCCGCCGGCCAACCAGCCGCCGGTAGATCCGTACGCAGGCCAGGCAGGCGCTTACCCGCCCCCGCCTCCGCCGCCGCCCTATGACCCGACCGTTCCGGGCATGAACGCACCGCAGCCGCTGAGTGTCGGCGCCGCGTTGAGCTACTCCTGGACGAAGTTCACCCAGAACATCGGCCCGCTGGTGGTCGTCGTTCTGGTCGCTTTCCTTGCCTTCGGCATCCTCTACGGCATCGGTATCGCCCTGGGGTCCGCTGTGGGTGGGGCGTCCTACTCCGGCGACAGCAGCGTCGGCTTCGCTTTCGGCGGGGTGTCGGCTGTTCTGCTCTACGCCTTCCTGGCGCTGGGCTACGTGGCCATGATGATCATCAGCCTCGGTCTGATGCGGGCGACCCTCGACATCACCGCCGGCCGTCCGGTCTCGTTCCAGTCGGTGTTCAACTTCAGCGATCTGGGTGGCGCGCTGGTCACCGCGATCGTGGTGGGTCTGGCCACCGCCATCGGCTCGATGCTGTGCTACCTGCCGGGCATCGTCATCGCTTTCTTCACGATGTACGCCATCCTGTTCAGCCTCGACAAGAAGATGCCGGTCATGGACGCGGTCAAGGCCAGCTTCGAGATGGTCAAGAACAATGTCGGTCCGTCGATCCTGATCCTGCTGGTGGCAGGTCTGATCGCCGGCGTCGGCGGCGCGGTGTGTGGCATCGGTGCGCTGGTGACCTACCCGATGGCCATGATCATGCTGGCCTACGCCTACCGTTACCTGCAGGGCGAGCCGATCGCCGAGTAGTCGAATCGGTTCCGGGCACGGCCCGGATCTGTCGTGGTTGCGCCACCGTCTTCATTGACGGTGGCGCAACTGCGTTTTTCCGGGCGCGTGAGGCGCTAAGTTGGCGCTGACGAGGAGGTCTGATGCGTGCCCTGGTGAAGACAAAGCCCGGACCCGGGTTGGAGTTGATCGAGGTTCCTGAGCCCGATTGCGGGCCGGACCAGGTGAAGATCAGAGTGCTGCGCGCCGGTTTGTGCGGCACCGACCTGCACTTGGAGTCCTGGGACGACTGGGCCGCCGGGACCGTGGTGGCGCCGCTGACCATCGGCCACGAGTTCTATGGCGAAGTGGTCGAGGTCGGCGCCGAGGTCACCGGCATTCGACCGGGCGACCGCGCCTCCGGGGAGGGGCACATCGTCTGCGGACGATGCCGCAACTGCCGGGCTGGACGCCGCCACGTGTGCATCAACGCCGTCGGTCTGGGCGTCAACACCAATGGTGTCTTCGCCGACTACGTGGTGCTGCCGGCGTCCAATGTTTGGCTTCAACCTGAGGCGATCGATCCTGAGCTGGGGGCGATCTTCGACCCGCTGGGGAATGCCACCCACACCGCACTGCAATGGCCGGTGGTCGGCGAGGACGTCCTGGTCACCGGAGCGGGGCCGATCGGGGTGATGGCTGCGGCGATCGTCCGTCATGCCGGGGCCAAGCATGTGGTGGTCACCGACATCAGCGACTACCGGCTGGGGCTGGCTCAGGCGGCCGGGGCGGATCTGTGTGTGAACGTGAGCACCACGCGGATCGCCGACGCGCAGCGCGATCTCGGCATGCGCGAAGGCTTCGACATCGGCCTGGAGATGTCGGGGGCGCCGTCGGCGGTGGCCGAGATGCTGGCCAACCTCAACCATGGCGCCAAGGTGGCCATGCTGGGGCTGCCGAAGGATCCCTACCCGATCGACTGGGGCCGGGTGATCACCCACATGATCACCATCAAGGGCATCTACGGCCGGGAGATGTTCGAGACCTGGTACCTGATGAGTTCGATGCTGGCCACCTCGCCGACGTTCGCCGACGCCGTGCGCTCGGTGATCACCCACCGCTTCGGTGCCGAACAGTGGGCCGACGCCTTCGCCACCGCGCGTTCGGGCGAGTGCGGCAAGGTCATTCTGGATTGGTCCTGAACTCCGCGGCGTAGGCTGCCGGACATGTACAGCGCGGAGTTTCAACGCCAACTACAAGCCGACCTGGACGGGATTCGCGACGCGGGGCTGTTCAAAGCCGAACGCCAACTGACCACCGCGCAATCAGCGCACATCGCCACCGCCGGCGGCCCGGTGCTGAACTTCTGCGCCAACAACTATCTGGGGCTGGCCGACCACCCGGCAGTGATCGCGGCGGCCCGCACCTCGTTGGACGAGTGGGGCTTCGGGATGGCCTCGGTGCGGTTCATCTGCGGAACCCAGCAGTTGCACACCGAGCTGGAGCGCCGGCTGAGCAGCTTCCTGGGCACCGAGGACACGATTTTGTTCTCCAGCTGCTTCGACGCCAATGGGGGCGTCTTCGAGGTGCTCTTCGGTGAGGCGGACGCGATCATCTCCGACGAGCTGAACCACGCCTCGTTGATCGACGGCATTCGGCTGAGC
>CAZLJN010000320.1:0-3161 GCA_964559815.1 uncultured Propionibacteriaceae bacterium | reverse complement strand
GGTGGTCCAGTGCGCGTCGGCGTCGGTGATGATGCCGCCGTGCTGCGGCTGGGCGGGGACCTGGCGGTTTCCACCGACACCATGGTGGAGAACGTGCACTTCCGCCGCTCGTGGTCGGGTCCAGGAGATGTCGGGCGCAAGGCAGTGGCCGCCTGTGTGGCCGACGCCGAGGCGATGGGCGCGGTGCCGGTCGCCGTGGTGATCAGTTTGGCGATGCCGGCCGACACTCCCACCGAGTGGGTCGACGGCTTCGCTGTCGGCGTCCAGCTCGAGTGCGATCGGGCCGGGGTTCGCCTGGTCGGCGGCGACCTGACCACCGCGGCTGAGATCGTGGTGACGGCCACCGTCCTGGGCGATCAGGGTGGACTGGCCCCAGTGACCCGCGCCGGTGCGCGTCCCGGTGAGCTGGTGGCCTTCGTCGGACGGCTCGGCTGGGCTGCGGCCGGGCTGGCCGTGCTGACCAGGGGTTTCCGTTCGCCGGGGGCGGTCGTGGTGGCTCACCGGGTGCCCGAGGTGCCCTACGGCGAAGGTCGGATCGCGGCCGAAGCCGGTGCCGGGGCGATGATCGACGTGTCCGACGGCCTGCTGGCCGACCTGGGACACCTCGCCGAGGCGTCGGGGGTGCGGATCGAACTCAACTCGTCCGCCTTCGAGATCGCCGAGCCGCAGCAGGCGGTGGCCGCGGCACTGGGCGGGGGAGACCCGCTCAACTTCCAGCTGACCGGCGGTGACGACCACGCCCTGGTGGCCACCTTCGCCCGCGGGCACGTCCCCGAGGGCTGGACGGTGATCGGCGAAGTGGTCGCCGGTGACCCGGCCGTCCTGGTGGACGGTGTGGTGCCCGAACTCGACGGCGGCTGGACGCATTTCTAAGCAAAACCGCTGCGGCTAGGCGGGCGGCGAACTCGCCCCCGCCCGGCGTGGAAGCCCAGGATTGTCGGCCCGATCGCCTAGTTTGGAGACATGGCGACCCGCACGTCTTCCCCTTCGCGGAGCCGAAGCAGTGCATCCACGCGCTCTCGAGCCTCCAGCAGTACCGGGAGAAAGAAGACCAGCTCCCGCAGCCGGCAGCCCGAGCAGTCGGGCTTGTCGAAGCTGCTCTCCGGCATCGGCCGAGGCATCGCTGCCGCCTGGCGCGGCACGGCGAGAGCACTCGGCAATGGCGCGCGCGCCATCGCCCCGGCGGTGAAGGATCTCGATCCGGAGAAGCGCCATGACGGCTCGGCGTTCGCGCTGATGCTGTTCGCTCTCCTGGTCGCCGCCCAGTTCTGGATCGGCCTGCCTGCGCCGGTGGGCACCTGGGTCGCGATCGCGGTGACCACGGTGGTGGGCGTCTTCGCCTACGCCGTCCCGGTGGCCGCGATGGCGATGAGCTGGCGGACGTTCCGCCACCCCGAGCGTCACGGCAGCGCCGGACGCCAGGCCGTGGGCTGGATGCTGGCCCTGTTCGGCGTGCTCGGCGTGCTGCACATCGCCCGCGGCTACCCGCCGGGCAACATTCCGGCCTTGGTTCGCGAAGCTGGGGGATTCCTGGGCTTCTTGTCCTCCTCGATGCTGATGCAGCCACTGGGCCCGTGGGGAGCGGTGCCCATCCTGCTGGTGGCCTCGGTGATCGGCCTCCTGGTGATCCTGGGCATCCCGCTGAACGAGATCGGGCCGCGCATCGTCGGCGCGCTGGCGCGGCTGGGTCCGGCCGATCGAGGCGAGATCGCCTACGGCACCAGCCATCGGGCCTTCGACACTCCGCTGGTCGATGACGAACTCGACGACCCCGACGAGCAGGCCACCGAAGTGATCGTGGACCGGCCACGTCCCGGACGCCCGCAGAAGCAGGTCGAACGCCAACTCGAAGTGCCCGAACTGTCCTCGGCGCCGCTGCGCGCCGAACAGCCGGCGTTGAGCGGCGATGTGGTCTACGAACTGCCCGACCCGTCGGTATTGAAGCCCGGCTCGGTGCCCAAGGCGCGCACCGCTGCCAGCGATCAGGTGGTGCACAGCCTCACCCAGGTGCTCAAGCAGTTCGAGATCGACGCCCAGGTCACCGGCTACACCCGCGGCCCGACCGTGACCCGCTACGAGGTCGAACTCGGCAACGCGGTGAAGGTCGAGAAGGTGACCGCGCTGAGCAAGAACATCGCCTACGCGGTGGCCTCTGCCGATGTGCGCATCCTGTCGCCGATCCCCGGTAAGTCCGCGATCGGCATCGAGATTCCCAATGCCGACAAGGAGATCGTCTCCCTGGGTGACGTGCTGCGGTCCAACCGGGCCCGCAACGACCACCACCCGATGACCGTCGGCCTGGGCAAGGACGTCGAAGGCGGCTACGTGGTGGCCAACCTGTGCAAGATGCCGCACCTGCTGGTGGCCGGCGCGACCGGGTCGGGCAAGTCGAGCTTCGTGAACTCGATGATCACCTCGATCCTGATGCGCTCCACTCCCGAAGAGGTGCGGATGCTGCTGGTCGACCCCAAGCGTGTCGAACTGACCCACTACGAGGGCATTCCGCACCTGGTCACCCCGATCATCACCAACGCCAAGAAGGCCGCTGAGGCCCTGCAGTGGGTGGTCCGCGAGATGGATGCCCGCTACGACGATCTGGCCGCTTTCGGGTTCCGTCACGTCGACGACTTCAACAAGGCCGTCCGTGCCGGGCAGGTGAAGCTGCCGCCGGGCTCTGAGCGGGTGTTGGCGCCGTATCCGTACCTGCTGATCATCGTCGACGAGCTCAGCGACCTGATGATGGTCGCCCCGCGTGACGTGGAGGACTCGATCGTCCGGATCACCCAGTTGGCCCGTGCCGCCGGTATTCACCTGGTGCTGGCCACTCAGCGTCCGTCCACCGATGTGGTCACCGGTCTGATCAAAGCCAACGTGCCCTCGCGGTTGGCGTTCGCGACCAGTTCGATGACCGACTCCCGCGTGATTCTCGACACCCCCGGCGCCGAGAAGCTCGTCGGCCAAGGCGATGGCCTGTTCTTGCCGATGGGGCAGTCGAAGGCGCTGCGCGTCCAGGGTGCCTGGGTGACCGAGGCCGAGATCCGCGCCGTGGTGAAGAAGGTGTCGGAGCAGTTGGCGCCGCAGTACCGCGAGGACGTTGCCGCGCCCACCGAGTCCAAGGCGGTCGCCGAGGACATCGGCGACGACCTGGAGCTGGTGCTGGA
>CAZLJN010000319.1:0-3182 GCA_964559815.1 uncultured Propionibacteriaceae bacterium | reverse complement strand
GATCTACAACTTCATCGCCACCCGCACCACCATCGGTCGCGGCGTGTACGCCGTCGGCGGCAACAAGGCGGCCGCGGCCCTGACCGGCATCAGCGTGAAGCGGGTCTACTTCCTCGCCATGACGAACATGTCCTTCCTGGCGGCCGTCGCCGGGATCATGTTCTTCGGACGCTCGACCTCGACCGGTCCCGCCGACGGTGTCGGCTGGGAACTGGACGCCATCGCCGCCGTCTTCATCGGTGGTGCGGCGGTCTCCGGCGGCATCGGCACCGTGACCGGCTCCCTGATCGGTGGTCTGGTGATGGCCGTGCTGAACAACGGCCTGTACCTGATGGGCGTCGGCTCGGACATGACCCAGATCATCAAGGGCTTCGTCCTGCTGGTCGCCGTCGCCTTCGACCTGTACAGCAAGTCGCAGGGCAAGCCGTCCATCATCGGCGCCTTCACCCGCGGCCTCAAGCCCAAGGCCGGCGGCCGCGCGGTCGAGGGCGCGTCCGCCCCGACCGGTGACGCCGGCAACGCACTGTGGGCGCTGCTCAGCTTCCTGGTGTTCCCCGTCGGCATCGCCCTGTGGGCTATGTGGAGCAAGACCAAGCCGAACAACGCCAAGCAGGCTCGCAACGGGGTGATCGCAGCCCTGGTCGCCGCGGTCTTCCTCGCCGTGATCCTGATGTTCGTCGCCCTGGCCCAGACCACCGGTCTGTTGAGCTGATTCCCCTAGTTGTCATCCGATTCCCCTACACACAGAAGGTAGACACATGAAGAAGATCGCAACCGCGATTCTCGCTCTCGGTGCCTCCGCGTCACTGCTGCTGACTGGTTGCAGCAGCAGTGAGCGCACGGCAACGAGCGCGGCTCCGGCGGCCTCCAGCAGCAGTGAGGCTGCCGTCCCCGAGGGCTCGATCAAGCTCGGTTCCGGCTTCGACGCCGGCGCCAAGATCGGCGTCTCGCTGCCGCAGAAGACCTCGGAGAACTGGGTTCTCGCCGAGGGCCTGTTCACCGATCAGCTCAAGGCCGCCGGCTTCGACCCGATCGTCCAGTTCGCCAACGGTGGCGCACCGGAGCAGCAGAACCAGATCTCGGCCATGATCGAGCAGGGCGTGAAGCTCCTGGTCGTCGGCGCCGTCGACGGCTCGCAGCTGGGCAGCCAGCTCGAGGCCGCCAAGGCCGCCGGCATCCCGGTCATCGCCTACGACCGCCTGCTGATGAACACCGACGCCGTCGACATGTACATGGCGTACGACAACTTCAAGGTGGGTGTGCTCCAGGGCACCGCGCTGCTCGAGGGTCTCGAGAAGTCCGGCAAGAAGTCGCCGTGGAACATCGAGCTGATCTCCGGTTCCCCGGACGACGCGAACTCGAAGCCGTTCTTCGAGGGTGGCATGAGCATCCTGCAGCCGAAGATCGACGACGGCACGCTGAAGGTCCTCTCCGGCCAGGTCTCGCAGCAGCAGACCTCGACCGCGGGCTGGAAGGCCGCTGAGGCCCAGAAGCGCATGGACGCCATCCTGTCCGCGAACTACGGTGGCGACACCGCCCTCGACGGCGTGCTCTCCCCGAACGACACCCTGGCCCGCGCGGCCCTGACGGCCGTCAAGTCGGCCGGCAAGGCCAACCCGGTCATCACCGGCCAGGACTCCGAGGTCGAGTCCGTCAAGCTGGTCTTCCAGGGCGTCCAGTACTCCACCATCGACAAGGACACGAAGAACTTCGTGACCAAGGTCGTCGAGTACATCGGCAAGATCCAGAAGGGCGAGCCGGTCGAGGTCAACGACACCAAGTCCTACAACAACGGTGTCAAGGTTGTCCCGTCCTACCTGCTGACCCCGGTCATCGTGACCAAGGACAACGTCTGCACGCAGTACGCGCCCGACACCGCTGCGGGCAAGGCGGCAGCCGAGGTCTGCAAGTAGTAGTAGTCACTCCTGACCACGAAGGCCCGGGCTTCGGCCCGGGCCTTCGTGCGTGTGGAGCCGATCGGTCGGCTGTGTCGGTGCCGGTGGAGCGGCTGTACGGTGGCTGCTTCCCCGCCGACCTGGTACCGGACTCCTGGAGGACACCGTGGACTTCACCTCGACCGCGATCTCGCTCAACGTGGCCGCGCCCCGCGCGTCGGCCGACTTCCTCCGGGACTGCCTCGGCTTCAGCGTCGAGATGGAGCAGGACGACTCCTTCATCTCGCTGAGGCACCCCTCCGGCGGGCCGAACGTGATCTTCCTGCAGACGGGGCTCGCCAGCTTCAAGCCCGCGCACCGGTCGGGCAGCGCGGGAGAGGGACTGCTGCTGGTGTTCGTCGTCGACGACGTCGACGCTGCGCACACCGACCTGGTCAGTCGAGGCGCGAAGGTCGTCACCGAACCCGAGACCGAGCCGTGGGGCGAGCGGTTCAGCCAGTATGAGGATCCCAACGGGATCGTCATCCAGTTGGTGCAGTGGACCTGAGCCGCCCACCCGCAGTCGGCTGCTCCGGCTGCGGCTCGTCGAAGGTCCGTGCTACGCCAGTGTCGCTATGGAGTCGGTCAGAACGTCGCCGCCACCTTCACGCTACGCAGGCGTCGTTATGCCCGACCCCCGAACACGTCATAACCACACTGCCGTAGCACCAACCTCGCTGCACGCGCGGCACCCTCGCGAAAACGACGCTCGCGTGGCACGAAGGTCAGCGGGCCTGCGTGAGCCGGCCCATCGCCTCGGCCACGTCCTCGGAGCGCCAGGGTCGGACGACCCGCGCAACCTCGGCGCCGTCGACAAGGAAGATGAGTGTCGGCCAGAGCTTGACCCGATAGGAGCGGCCGAGCGGACGTCCCTTGCCGTCCTCGACGAGGATGCGGCGCAGCCCGTCCGTCGCTTCGAGCACGGGTTCGATGACACGCTCTGCGGCCCGGCAGTAGCCGCACCAGTCCGTGCCGAACTGCAGCACGGTGGCGCCGGGGAAGGCGTCGGCCTCCGCCCGGGTGATGGTCTCCGGCAGGTAGGCGGGCGACATGCGGATCAGGATAGTCCGGCCTGTTCATGTGTCCGCTGGAGATCGGGAGTCTGGCCAGGCCACCAGACTCGCTCGGCCCAGGAATGCCACGGCTTCCAGACCGACGCGGCAGGGGATCCCGGGGGAGATCTGGTGGGCCTTACTGGACTTGAACCAGTGACCTCTGCCTTATCAGGGCAGCGCTCTAACCGTCTGA
>CAZLJN010000318.1:0-3205 GCA_964559815.1 uncultured Propionibacteriaceae bacterium | reverse complement strand
CCCGCTGCGGTGGTCACCAAGCTGCTCACCTTCCAGGACGCCTCTGGCGCGTTCGGGTATGACTACGGCGGCTTCGTGGCCGATCCCGACAGCACCGCGCTGGCCATCCAAGCGCTGAACCTGATCGGCAAGAACAAGACGGCCGTGACCAAGGCGATCGCCTGGGCGAAGTCGACCCAGACCGCAGCCGGCTACTGGGCTTCCTGGTCGCCGATCGACTCCACCGCTCTGATGGCCTCAGCTTTCAAGACCTCGAGCAAGAAGGTGTTCAAGCCGCTGGCGTCCAGCTACACCAAGGCGTACAAGTGGCTGAAGACCACGCAGCTCAGCGATGGCGGCTTCCCCTCCACTCTGGACGGCACCAGCGCGGATCAGATGGCCACCTACGACGCCCTCTACCTGCTCACCGGCACCTCGATGTCGACCTTCACCTACAAGCTGAGCACCTTCACCAAGAAGGCCCAGCCGAGGATCGTCGGCGTGGCACGAGTGGGCAACACCCTGAGCGCCAAGACCGGCACCACCAAGCCCGCGGCCACCACCACCATCCAGTGGCTGCGCAAGGGACGTCCGATCGCGGGCGCGACCGCCGCGACCTACACGGTGACCGCCAAGGACGCGGGACGCTACCTGCGGGTCAAGGTCACCTACACCCAGATCGGCTACAAGACGGTGGTGAAGATCTCCGCCGGCAAAAAGGCCCATCGGTGATCCGCCGGATCGCACTGACGCTGGCGGCGTCCGCCCTCTCTTTGTGGGGGGCGGCGCCGGCGGCGCTGGCCGACACCACCTACAGCACCTGCAACGGGGTGTGGGTGGTGGTCGACTACGGCTCGCTCGGCGGCGTGTCCACCCAATGCGCCACCAGCTTCAGCACCGGGACCACCGCGCTGCGCAGCGCCGGGTTCACGCCCACGCTGGATAACGGCTTCCTGACCAAGATCAACGCCAAGCCGTCCGCACCCGACCCCAAGACGGCCTACTGGTCGTACTGGCAGGCCACCCGTCAATCCGACGGCAGCTACTCGGGCTGGAAGTACGCCAACACCGGCGCCAACTCCTCCCACCCGGTCAAGGGCAATGCTGAGGGTTGGCACTACGTGAGTGTCTCCGGCGGAGCGTCGGCCCCTGGCGCCACTCCGCCGAAGAACCCCGCGGAGGCGGCGCAGACCCCCACCAAGGCCCCGAGCGCGACCAAGAGCGCCACCACGCCCACGACCAAGGCCAGCTCGAAGCCCGGCACATCGACGCCGACCGCCACCACCAAGCCGAGGCCCTCCTCGGCCGACCCCCAGACCAGCTCGGCGTCCCCTGCGCCGAGCGGCGCGGCCACCAGCCCGCCCGCGTCCTCTCCGACCGAAGCGCCGTCCGCCGATCCCCCCGGAATGGACGTGCCTGCCGGCTCACCGATAGCCGTGATTGCCACGACGTCGGCGCTGGCCGTGGGAGCCGCCGGCGCGGGCGGCTGGTGGCTGTGGAAGGGACGGCGACGCTGAAGACACTGCATCCGCTGGCCTGGTGGGGGTGGGCGATCGCGATCGGAATCGCGGTCAACGCCACCGCCAATCCCCTGCTGCTCGCCCTGATCGCGGCCGCCATGCTGATGGTGGTGCTGGCCCGGCGCTCGAATGCGCCGTGGGCCCGCTCGATCCGCGCCTACCTGGCGCTGGCCGCCGTGGTGATCGGGGTACGGATGCTGTTCCAGATCGTCATCGGCGCCCACAGCGGCACCACGGTGTTGTTCACCCTGCCGGAGCTCCCGCTGCCGCAGTGGGCCGCCGGGATTCGGCTGGGCGGTGAGGTCACCGCCGAAGCGCTGGTGCGCAGCGGTTACGACGCGCTGCGACTGGCCGTGCTGCTGTTCGCGGTCGGCGCGGCCAATGCCCTGGCCAGTCCACGGCAGGCGCTGCGCTCGGTGCCGGCCGCGCTGTACGAGGTGTCGGTCGCGGTGGTGGTGGCGTTGAACGTCGCCCCTCAGCTGATCGAAAGCGGGCAGCGAGTCCATCGGGCACGGCGGCTGCGCGGCGAGTCCAAGACCGGCCCCCGGGCCGGGCTGGAACTGGGCCTGGCCGTCCTGGGCGATGCGATCGATCGATCACTGTCACTGGCAGCCGGCATGGAGTCCCGCGGCTTCGCACGCACCAGCCAGCGCGCCACGCAGGGCGGCTGGCTGCTGATCGGCTCGGCGGTGGTGGCGACCTTCGGCGGCTTCCTGCTGCTCAGCACCTCTGATCGCCTCCCCGCTGTCGCCGTCCTCGCCCTCGGGCTGATCGGCACCGGGTGGGGTCTGCGACGGGCGGGAGCCCGGCTGGGCGTCACCCGCTTCCGTCCGCCCGCGTGGGGTTGGCGAGAATCGCTCACGGTCGCAGCCGGGGTGCTGTGCGCAGGCATCGTGCTGGCCACCGGCACGCTCGACCACGACGCCGTCTTCCCCAGCACCGACCCGCTGAGCTGGCCGCAGCTGCCCCTGAGCCTGCTGGCCGCCGTGCTGCTGGTGCTGGTACCGCTGCCGCTGACCATCGCCACCAGCAGCGTCCCTGATGCCCGCGATGATCGACGGGTCCGCGAGCTGCGTCCGGTCGCGGAGGTGGCGCGATGATCACCTTCGACCAGGTGAGCTTCTCCTACCCCGACGCCGCCCGTCCGACCCTGGACGAGGTCAGCTTCACCATCGCCGAGGGCGACCTGTGCCTGGTCATCGGCGGCACCGGCTCGGGCAAGTCGACTCTGCTGGGCGCCCTCAACGGACTGGTGCCGCACTTCACCGGCGGACGGCTGAGCGGACGAGTGCTGACCGCCGGCCACGACACCGCCCATTTCCGCCCCCGCGATCTGGCCGAGGTGGTCGGCTACGTCGGCCAGGATCCGTTGCGCGGCTTCGTCACCGACACCGTCACCGACGAGATCGCCTACGGCATGGAGCAGCTCGGCCTGGCGCCGGCGGCGATGCGCAAACGCGTCGAGGAGACTCTCGACCTGCTGGGAATCGCCGAACTGCGCGACCGAGCCTTGATCGAACTGTCCGGCGGTCAGCAGCAGCGGGTGGCGATCGCTGCCGTGCTGGCCGCACGCCCACACGTGCTGGTGCTGGACGAGCCCACCTCGGCGCTGGATCCCACCGCCGCCGCCGATGTACTGGCCGCGATCACCACCATCGTCCACGAGGTCGGACTGACCGTCGTGCTGGCCGAGCACCGGCTGGAGC
>CAZLJN010000317.1:0-3208 GCA_964559815.1 uncultured Propionibacteriaceae bacterium | reverse complement strand
GAGGACGCCCGCCCGCCCCGCTTCGCGCAGAGCGTCGGGCTGGGCTTCGCCATCGTCGGGCTGGTCGGCGCACTGGCGAACCTGCCGGTGCTGTTCTTCGTGGCAGTCGGGTTCGCCCTGGTCGCTGCACTCCTCAACGCCGTCTTCGACTATTGCTTGGGCTGCGAGCTCTACCTGCTGGGCAAGCGCCTGTTCGCCAAGCCCGCAGCGGAAGGAGTCTGAGATGACCGGCTTGTGGGTGGTCGCGGGGGCGCTCGTCCTCGCTCTGGCCTTCGGTGGCTACCGACGCCTCACCGACGGGCGGGCCCGGACGGCGTCGCGGCACACCGCGCGACTGGACGCTGATCGCCTGGGCGTCCAACTGGGTGACCGCGCCACCTTCGTCCAGTTCTCGGCCACCGTGTGCGCGCCCTGCCGCAGTACCCACCGGGTGCTCACCGAGGTGGTCGCCGACCGCCCTGACATCGCCCACATCGACATCAACGCCGAAACCCGCCTCGACCTGGTCGACGAGTTCGGCATCACCCGCACCCCGACCGTCCTGGTACTGGACGCGGCGGGTGCGGTCCGGCACCGGATCGTCGGCGCCGCCCGCACACCCGAAGTCTTGGACGTGCTTGGTCAGGTGGCCGGCCCGCTGGCCGCCTGAACGTCCGCCGAATCACGAAACCCGAAGTCGACACTCACGAGAGAGAAGCAGATGACCTACTACGAAGACGCGACCCAGCTGATTGGTCGCACCCCGCTGGTGAAGATCAACCGGCTCTATGGAGACAGCCAGGCCACGGTCTTGGCCAAGCTGGAGTACTACAACCCGGCCAACTCGGTGAAGGACCGGATCGGGGTCGCGATCATCGACGCCGCCGAAGCCGACGGCTCGTTGCAGCCGGGCGGCACCATCGTCGAAGGCACCTCGGGCAACACCGGCATCGCGCTGGCCTGGGTCGGTGCGGCGCGAGGCTACAAGGTGATCATCACCCTGCCGGAAAGCTTCTCCAAGGAGCGTCGCGCGGTACTACGGGCGCTGGGGGCCGAGCTCGTCCTGACCCCGGCCGCTGAGGGAGTGCCCGGTGCCAACGCCCGCGCCGCCGAGATCGCCGCCAACACCCCCGGTGCGATCCTGGCCCGCCAGTTCGACAACCAGGCCAATGTCGAGATCCACAAGAAGACCACGGCCGAGGAGATCTGGGCCGACACCGAAGGCAATGTCGATTTCGTAGTAGCCGGCGTCGGCACCGGCGGCACCATCACCGGCATCGGCACCGTGCTCAAGCAGTACAAGCCCGAGGTGAAGCTCATCGCCGTCGAGGCGGCGGAGTCTGCGGTGCTGTCCGGTGAGCCGAAGGGCCCGCACAAGATTCAGGGCATCTCGCCGGGCTTCATCCCCTCGATCCTCGATCTGGGGATCGTCGACGGCATCATCAAGGTCGCCGGCGACGACGCGATCGAGTGGGCCAAGCGGGTAGCCAAGGAAGAGGGCCTGCTGTTGGGCATCTCCTCGGGTGCGGCCTTGCGGGCTGCGGCCGACCTGGCCGCCGACCCGGCCAACGCCGGCAAGACCATCGTGGTGATCACCCCCGACTGGGGCGAGCGCTACCTGTCGACCCCGCTGTACGCCGACCTGCTCGACTGAGAGAGCCCGTGGGGGCGTCCGTTTGCTGGCCGGACGCCCCTCTCGGCCGCCTCGCAGCCAGGACGAGGAAGCTGTGGACGAGGCGACTGCAACCGCCGTCGGCAGCCCCTGGGCGGCCGACGGCGTCGCCATGCCCGGCTGCTACCCTGAAGCCATGTCTCGTCCGCGTTCCATGGCCATGATGATGGTCCTGCGCGCGCGAATGCTCAGCCGCTGACGAGCCACCAACCTCGCCCTGAAGGGCGACGCGTTGAAGGACACCGACGAAGGTGACCTCGCTGGCCGTCAGCGGATGTACCGCCACCGCAGCTTCGAGCAAGGACCCTCATGAACTCCCGCACCGACGGCGCCGAACCCGGCTCCGACAACGCCCACTGTCTGCATCCGGCCACTCGCGCCGTGCGCGCCGGCATCGAGACCGATCCCACCCATCATGCGGTCACCCCGCCGCTGTACCTGAGCACCTCGTACGCCTTCACCGGCCTCGGGGAACGCGGCGCCTACGACTACAGCCGGGCCGGCAATCCCACCCGTGACCTGTTCGCTGCCGCCGTGGCCGACCTTGAAGGAGGTGCGGGTGGCTGCGTCACGGCCTCGGGCATGGGCGCGATCACCACCGTCCTGCACGCCCTGCTGCCCGCGAACGGGGTGCTGCTCGCGCCGGCCGACTGCTACGGCGGATCGTGGCGGCTGTTCGACGCGTTGGCTCGCACCGGACGCCTGCAGCTGCGGCTGATCGACTTCAGCGACACCGATGCGGCGATCGCGGCGATCGCCGAGGGTGTCGATCTGGTCTGGCTGGAGACGCCGTCGAATCCGCTGCTGCGATTGGCCGACATCGCCGCGATCGCGCCGGCTGCGCATGCGTCCGGTGCGCTGGTGGTGGCCGACAACACATTCGCCAGTCCGGTCGTGCAGCGTCCGATCGAGTGGGGAGCCGACGTCGTCGTGCACTCGGCGACCAAGTACCTCAATGGGCATTCCGATGTGGTCGCCGGGGTGATCGTGGCCGCTGATCCGGGGGTCAGCGAGCAGTTGTGCTGGTGGGCGAACACCCTCGGTATCACCGGGGGCGCGTTCGACTCCTTCCTGGCGCTGCGTGGTCTACGGACGCTGCATCTGCGCGTCCAAGCGGCGCAGCGGGGCGCGGCCGCCGTCGTCGAACTGCTCGTCGCGCACCCGGCGGTGACGAAGGTTCACTACCCCGGATTGGCGAGCCACCCGCAGCATGAGCTGGCCTGCCGGCAGCAGGACGGGTTCGGCGCGGTCGTCAGCTTCGAGCTCGCCGATGCCGCCACCGTCCCGGTGCTGGTCGAAGGGCTCACCGTGTTCAGCTTGGCGGAGAGTCTCGGCGGGGTGGAGTCGTTGATCTCGCATCCGGCCACCATGACCCACGCCGCGATGCCGACCGAGCTGCAGGCCGCCGCCGGCATCACCGCGGGCCTGTTGCGGCTCAGCATCGGGGTGGAGGACCCGTCCGACCTCGTCGCGGACCTGCGCGCCGCGCTGGACCGGACGCTCCCGCCCACCTGATCTCCCGCCGCCGCCGTCTCCCGCGTAGGCGCCCCCGAAATG
>CAZLJN010000316.1:0-3236 GCA_964559815.1 uncultured Propionibacteriaceae bacterium | reverse complement strand
GCGGTCTATCGGGCCGACGACCCCGACGCCATGGTGCAGCAGTTGCGCTCCTTGGCCCACGCGTCCTGCCGCCACTAGGGCATTAACCCGCACACGGCGACAAGCTGCAACGATTCGCCCTCGCATCGCGAGATCACCGGCGTGACCCGGGCTGACCTCTCGGTGCGGGGGCGTTTTGTTTCAGGTCAGCCGCGGCGCTGGTCGCGGCGGCGCAGGTAGCGCTCGAACTCTGCCGCGATCGAATCACCGGTTGGCGGGGGAGTGGTCTCGTCCCGACGCTCCTCGAGCGCGCTGATGTAGGTGGCGATGTCGGGATCGTCGGCGACCAACTCGTCGACCTGCGCCATCCAGGCGGTGGCCGCATCGACCAACTCGCCACTGTCGAGGGCCAGGTTCAGCACCCCCTCCAGCCGAGCCAACAAGGCCAACGTGGCCTTCGGATTGGGTGGATCGGACACGTAGTGGGGCACCGATGCCCACAGTGACACCACCGGGATCGCCGCCCGTTCGCACTCATTGGCCAGCACCCCGACGATGCCGGTCGGGCCTTCGTAGTCGGAGGGTTCCATGCCCAACTCGCCGGCCAAGGACGCCGGGGTGGCCGAACCGGCCACCGGCACTGGACGGCTGTGCGGGGCATCGGTGAGCATCGAGCCCAGCAGCACCACCATCTCAGGGTTGATACTGCGCATCATCGACATCAATCGGCCGGAGTAGGCCTGCCAGCGGAAGTTCGGTTCGGGTCCGCCGATCAGCACCAGATCGCGTTCCTCCAGGTGCGCGACCAGTACCTCGGTGGTCGGCCATTCGAGCACGCGGTGTTCACCGACGTACTTCAGCCCCGGACGATTGACCTGAAAGTCGTAGTAGTCCTCGGGATCCAGGGCGAAGGCGAGCTCTGCGCGGTAATGCTCGACGAGATGATCGATGACTCCGCTGGCGGCCTCGGACGCGTCGTTCCAACCCGCGAAGGCGGCTACCACCGCCGGGTTGCGCAATCCGGTGAGCCCACGAGCGTCTGCCATGGTCTCCACCCTAGGCGGTCTCGCCTATCCTGCTGCCCATGACCCATGATCTGCGCCATGCCCTCGCTGACCGCGTCCTCGTGGCCGACGGCGGTATGGGCACCATGCTGCAGGGGTACAACCTGACGGCCGCCGACTTCAACGGTCTGGACGGCTGCAACGAGGTGCTCAACCTCACCCGGCCGGACGTGGTCGCCGGCATTCACACCGCTTACCTCGACGCGGGCTCCGACGTGGTCGAGACCAATACCTTCGGCGCCAATCTGAGCGCACTGGCCGAGTACGACATCGCCGACCGCATCACTGAACTGGCCGAGGCCGGTGCCCGGATCGCCCGGGCCGCCGCCGATGCGGCCAGCACCGCCGAGCGTCCGCGTTTCGTCCTGGGCAGCATGGGCCCGGGGACCAAACTGCCCAGCTTGGGCCATGTCAGCTATGGGACGTTGGCCGCTGCCTACCAGCAGCAGGCCGAGGCCATGATCACCGGCGGCGTGGACGGCTTCCAGATCGAGACCTGCCAGGATCTGTTGCAGACCAAGGCCGCCGTCAACGGCGCCCGCCGGGCCCTGCGCGCGCTCGGCGCCGATCTGCCGATCTTCACCAGCGTCACCATCGAAACCACCGGCACCATGTTGCTGGGCAGCGAGATCGGTGCGGCGGTGGCCGCCCTGGGACGGCTCGGGGTCGAGGCGATCGGCCTCAACTGCGGCACCGGACCCACCGAGATGAGCGAACACCTGCGGCATCTGGCCCGGCACGCGCCTGGCATGGTCACCTGCATGCCGAACGCCGGCCTGCCGGAGCTGACCGCCGACGGCGCCCGCTACCCGATGGGTCCGACCGAGTTCGTCGACTACCTCGACCGCTTCACCGCCGACTACGGCCTGGGGCTGGTCGGCGGCTGCTGCGGCACCACGCCGGACCACATCGCCGCACTGGCCCGCAGCGTGGCCACCCGGACCGCCCCCGTCCGCACCCCCGAGGTGATCAGTTCGGTGTCCTCGCTCTACACCGAGGTGCCGCTGCACCAGGATTTGGCCTATCTGTCGATCGGCGAACGCACCAACGCCAACGGCTCCAAGGCGTTCCGCGAGGCGATGCTGGAGGAGAACTGGGACGAGTGCGTCGAGATCGCCAAGCAGCAGAGCCGCGCCGGGGCGCACCTGCTCGACCTGTGCGTCGACTACGTGGGTCGTGACGGCAGCGCCGACATGCGCGAACTGGCCTCCCGCCTGGGAACGGCGGTGTCGCTGCCGATCATGCTCGACTCCACCGAGCCGGAGGTTCTGCGCACCGGCCTGGAGCTCCTCGGCGGCCGCTGCACGATCAACTCGGTGAACTTCGAGGACGGGGACGGCCCCACCTCTCGCTTTGCCCGGATCATGCCGCTGGTGGTCGAACACGGTGCCGCCGTGGTCGCGCTCACCATCGACGAGGAGGGCCAGGCCCGCACCGCGGAGTGGAAGCTGCGGGTGGCCGACCGGCTGATCACCGAACTCACCCAGAAATGGGGGCTGGGCCTAGGGGACATCATCATCGACTGCCTCACCTTCCCGATCGCCACCGGGCAGGAGGAGACCCGACGCGACGCGCTGGAGACCATCGAGGCGATCGCTCAGGTGACCGCCCGGTATCCCGGCATCCACACCACCTTGGGGGTCTCCAACGTCTCATTCGGGCTGAATCCGGCCGCGCGCCAAGTGCTGAACTCGGTGTTCCTGCACGAGTGCGTCCAGGCCGGTCTGGACTCCGGCATCGTGCCGCCGTCGCGAATCCTGCCGATCGCCCGGATCTCCGACGAGCAGCGCCAGGTCGCCGAAGATCTCATCTACGACCGGCGCCGCGAGGGCTACGACCCGCTGACCCGCTTCCTGGAACTGTTCGAAGGGGTCACCACCCAGGCCACCGGCGAAGCGCGGGCCGCGGAGTTGGCCGCGCTGCCGGTCAATGAGCGGCTCCAGCGTCGGATCATCGACGGTGACACCAAGGGCCTGGCTGAGGATCTGGAGTTGGCCCTGGCCGACAAGCCGGCATTGGCCATCATCAACGACGACCTGCTGGCCGGCATGAAGACCGTCGGCGAACTGTTCGGTTCGGGCCAGATGCAGTTGCCGTTCGTGCTGGCCTCGGCAGAGGTGATGAAGACGGCGGTGCGCCACCTCGAACCCCACCTCGACAAGGCCGACGCTGCCGGCAAGGGCACCTTGGTGC
>CAZLJN010000315.1:0-3244 GCA_964559815.1 uncultured Propionibacteriaceae bacterium | reverse complement strand
CCGCGGTTGCGACCACGGCGACCCCCAGGCCGAGTCCGATCACAGCGGCGCTCGCGGCGGCCGTCCGGATCTTCCAGGTCTTCATGGGTTTCTCCTTGTCGGATTGATGACAATCACCAAGGTAGAAACCGGGGATGAAGCACCCGTGGGCCCAATGTGAAGCTTGTGTGAGGGCAATCACGGGCCCGTGCCCTGGCCCGGAGACCCCACCTGCCACCTCATGGTGGTTATCGGCCCGGCCCCGCACCCGTTCCCAGGACCGTGCCACCTGCTGGTTGAAATGGATCCCCCTTGCACCCTCCATAACCACCACTAAGTGGCACCGCCGCTGCGTCGCGGTGGGCACAGTGCTGATAGCCACCACTAAGTGGCACCGCAGCCAAAGGTCGGGTGGGGCGCCGGCCAGTCGGACGCCCCACCCAACGATTGTTAGGGCAGCGACACCACTGCTACCGGGACGGTGGAGTCGGTGGTCGTACCGTTGCCGAGTTGGCCGAAGTTGTTGTAGCCCCAGCAGCGCACCTTGCCGCTGGTGGTCAGGGCGCAGGAGGAGTTGATCCCCACGCCCAGATCCTTGGCTTTGGCGAGGCCGACGACGGACACCGGAACGTTGGAGTCGGTCGTGGTCCCGTTACCCAAGGCGCCACCGTTGGCGCCCCAGCACACCGTCTTGCCGTTGGTCTTGATCGCGCAGACGTGGGTATAGCCGACCTCGACGGTCTTGACCTTCTTGGTCAACCCGACGACCTGGGCAGGGGCCAGCGCAGCGGGACCAGTCACGCCGTTGCCGACCTGGCCGTTGGAGTTGTACCCCCAGCACTTGGCTGCACCCTTGCTGGTGACGACGCAACTGTTGAAAGCACCCGACTTGAGCACTTTCACCTTCGGCAGGTTGTACGGGGCAACGGGCGTCAGCGAGGAGGTGGCGTTGTTGGTGGCGAGTTGCCCGTAGGCGTTGTCACCCCAGCACTTCACCTTGCCCGTGGTCGTGATCGCGCAGGTGTGAGCGAGGCCGCTGGAGGATCCCTTCACTTTGGTGAGGCCCATCACGTCCACCGGGATCGGCGAGTTGGTGGTGGTGCCATTACCCAACTGCCCGGTGGAGTTCAATCCCCAGCACTTGAGATGCCGGTTCGAGGTCACCGCGCAGAAGTGGTACCAACCCGAGGAGATCGACCGGATCTTGGTCAACCCGGGAACCTGCACCGGGACCGAGGAACTGGTGGTCGTCCCATTGCCGAGTTGGCCCAGACCGTTGTATCCCCAGCACCAGACCTTGCCCTTGGTGGTCAAAGCGCACGTCGCGCCGTAGGCAGCGGTGACCGACTTGACCTTGGTCAGATTGGCCACGGCCACCGGCGTCGAGGACGAAGTCAAGGTGCCGTCGCCGAGTTCGCCGAAGCTGTTGTAGCCCCAGCAGCGCACCGTGCCCTTGGTGGTGATCGCACAGTAGTGAAACTCGCCACCGGTGATGTCTTTGACCTTGATCGAGGTCAAAGCGGCGGGAGCGATCGTTAGTGACGCGGGTCCGGCCACAGCGGTGACGGCCGGAGCGATGGTGAGAGCGCCGCTGACGAGGGCTAGCGCGGCGAGCGTACGCATCATGGTGGAGCTTCGCATAGGAAAACCTCCTTACGCACCCGTATTGATTGTGACCTAGGTGGGCTCTCAATGCGATAGCGGGAGGCCTCCCAAATCTAGGTGGTGGTGCGTAGCGCCATGGAATGATGACCGCAGAGGATGGAGGCAGCTGTGGGAACTGACATTGCCGATCTCCGGCTCCACGTCCGGATCGACGAAGGTGACGGTCCGGTGATCGTGGTGCTGCACGGGATCAACGCCGATGCCGACTACATGCGTCCACTGATCGATCAACTGGGAACGGGCCATCGGATCGTCGCCCCCGACGTCCTGGGTTTCGGCAAGTCGCCGCAGCCCCTCGACATCGAATACAACCTCGATCAGCACGCCCAGGTGCTGGAAGCGACCCTGCAGGACATCGGCGTCACTGAGCCATATCTGCTGGTGGGCTACTCGCTCGGCGGAGCCATCGCCGCCCGCTACGCGGCCACCTATCCGCAGCGCCTGCGGCGATTGTTCCTGCTGTCGGCACCGTTCTACCTGCCTCCGGAGTACTACTCCAAGCGCGGCTTCGGCCTGGAGTACGCCCAGGCCATGGCGTTCACCTGGCTGTGGAAGGTGATCGGACGGCAGAAGGAACGCGACTCGGCGCTCTACCAGCTGGCGTCCGGGCCGCTGCGCGAGGCCACCGAAGAGTTCGTCCACACCGAGGACCTCTCGCACCACTGGGACGTGATGGCCCTCAACCTGGAGAACGCGATCTCGAAGTCGACCCTCATCGACGATCTGCCCAAGCTGACCATGCCGGCGGTGTTCGCCCTCGGGGTGAACGACGCCATCGTGCGCCCTGATCAGACCCTCGCTCTGAAGCGCCTCAAGCCCGAACTCGAGATTCGCCGGATCCGTGGCCTGACCGCCGACCACATGGTGGTCGCCGGCGCGCCGGAGCGGGTGGCGGCAGAGATCCTTCGCGACGAAGTGACGGACTTGGCGATCGCCGTCCGGGGTGGCGCGGGGGAGCCGGTGGTGCTGCTGGGTGACCTGGAGGAACCTTCGGCGACGTGGCGTCCGGTGGTTGATGCGCTGAGTTCCGACCATGACGTGGTGGCCCTCGACCTGCTCGGGTTCGGACGCTCGCCCAGCCCGCTGTCGCTGCATTTCAGCCTCGCCGATCACACCTCGGCGGTGCTCGGGACGGCCCACAAACTGTTCGGCGACCGACCGTTCACGGTGGCCGGTCGAGGCTTCGGCGGCACGGTGGCGTTGTCGTGCGCTGCCACCGAGCCGAAGATGGTCAGCCGGGCCGTCGCCTTCTCGCCGATGCTGCCTGACCTGGCTGCTGCCACCGATCCCCATGCGGCCCGGCAACGCGCCAGCCAGGACGCCTTGGTGGCGGCTGCGCGGGACGAACGGGTGCAGCGTTTCGCCAGCGACCGGATCGAGCGTCAGGTGCTGCCGACGGTGCGCTCGGTCAATTCGCTGCTGGCCACCTCGACCGCCCGCATGCTCGGCCGGATCACCACCCCGACGCAGGTGGTGTTCGCCGGCGCCTCCCACGAGACCCAGGCGGCAGCCGCTGCTGCTGCCGGCACAGCGGTGAAGGTCGAGATCCTGCGAGGCGTCAGTGAGCCGGGCAAGGACGTGGCCATCGTGGCTGCCGCGG
>CAZLJN010000314.1:0-3249 GCA_964559815.1 uncultured Propionibacteriaceae bacterium | reverse complement strand
GGCCGTCGTGGTGGGCGGTGGTGGCCAGGTGGGTGGGTTGGTCGGTCCATAGCCAGATGGGGAAGCCGACGGCGAGCATGTTCCATTCGTTGACGCTGGGGTCTGGCCCGAGGCGTGGTGTGGGGTCGGGCAGCTTTAGCTTGGCGACGACTTGGCGGAGTTGAGCGTTGCTGGGGGCTGGGTCGGTGGGTTCGGCGGGTTTGCGGTGGAGGCACCACGCCTTGTTCGTGTTGGTGATTCCATGCGCGACACACATCGCGTCGCGAGGATCGGGCTGGGTGGCGTTCGTGGCTGGCTGATCGCTGCCTTTTGTCTTCTTCTGCCCTTTCTCCTTCAGGTGCTCAGTGGACGTGTTGAGCTGGTCCCGTGCGATGACCTCATTGCCACCAGCTGAGACCGAGGGTGCCGGACATTGGGCCGGGTCTGCGCAGGCGGGCAGCGCCAGAGCTGACGCGAGAGCGACGGTGGCGATGACGCTTAGCATCGGGCAACTTTAACCGTCTGGAAGGCGAACGCCTTCAGTGCTTGGCCGTCGCGGGTGAAGAAGACGATCTCACTCGAGATCTTTCCCGGCTGCGGCGGGGCTCCTGCTGCACGCATGGTCACACTGCTGCTGTCCACACATGCCTGGAGCGCGGTGACCGCACCGGTCTTGGTTCCATATGGCACCCGCTTCATCCATGCCAGCACGAACGCGCCGCCGGTCGCAGTTCCCTTGAACTTCACCAAGTCGGAGAAAGTGACCATGGAGCCGGCGAGGTAGCTGCCAGTGGTGGTCTCCAGCAACACGGGCGTCGCCTCGGTGACGCCCCCGGCGCGGTAGATGCGCTCCTGTTCGGCGAAGAATTTGCGGTACACCTGTTCGGCTTCGGTGTAGAGGGCGGCTTCTTTGGCTTTGGCGTCGTATTGGACTTTGGCGCAGGCATACGGGCTGCTGCCGTCGTCGGGGGTGCAGGAGTAGGTGGGTTGGCCGTCTGGGTTGGCCGGTGTACAGCCGGCCAGCATCGACAGGCCGACGGCAAGGACTGCGAGGACGGCGAAGGTCTTGCGGGGTGATGCCATGAAGCCTCCCGGGGCGGGGTAAGGCCCCAGACTGACACAAACCGAGTGCACCGTTCACGCCGGAAGTGGGGGTTATCCACACCTTGGGCGAACTCGTTCAGTTACCCACAGGCCAGTACGACGGGACGCGCCGTTGCGTCCCGCCGTAGTCAACCCCTGCAGTAGTTACTTCGAGCTGGGCTCGAAGGACACGTGGACGTGATCCATGTGGTTTTGAGTATCGCTGCCGCGGTCCTCCATCGCCTTCCACTTACCGGTGGACAGTGAGTAACTGCGCTGCTGCCAGATCAGGTAGGTCACGTGCAGTCGTGAGCCGTTCGCGATCACATAGGCGGCCAGCGCATCACCGAGGGCCTTGTTGGTCTTGTAGGAGGGAATCATGAAGTCGGCCGCCCGTCCGTTGGGATGATCGGACGAGTAGTCGCTGGAGGCCCGCCAGCCGTAGATCGAGGTGATCTGTGGGAACTGCGGACGGATCTCGATCACGGCGGCCTTGCCGTAGACCTCGAGCTTGTCCAGGCTGGACGAGCCGAGAGTCATGGTCACGGTGGACGAGCTCGCCCAGGCGATGCCGCCGTTCCAGATCACCGAGATGAACGCACCGGACACCTGAGCGGTCGAGCGCAACGTCGTCCCCACAGCCACCTGACCGACGACGGCCGAGCCGGCGTCCGCAGAGGTGTAGAGAGGGGCGGCGGCGACGGCCGACAGGTTGGTGGCGCGCATCGGCAGGACGAACTGCGTGTCGGTACCGTCAACGGCCTTGAGGTAGCCGGTGATCACCCAGCCGACCTTGCCGGAGAAGACCACCTGGCTGTACGAGCCGGAGTGCTGTCCGGTGCCGGCCACGGTCGAACCGGTGGTGATGGTCACCTGGTTGGTGGCGCTCACCGAGGCGGTCTTGCGCAGGGCCAGTTCTGCGGTCGTGGCGTAGGTGGCCACGGTGGCGGGCAGGACGGCCGGGGTGGCGACTGCGGTGGTCTTGGTGGTCAGGCGCCGGGTGGACGCCCAG
Source organism: uncultured Propionibacteriaceae bacterium (assembly GCA_964559815.1). Classification (GTDB taxonomy): domain Bacteria; phylum Actinomycetota; class Actinomycetes; order Propionibacteriales; family Propionibacteriaceae; genus Propionicimonas. The sequence goes on along the minus strand of CAZLJN010000314.1, from coordinate 1,175 downwards.
GCTTTGGTGCCGTCGACAACCACCTGGGTGTAGATGCCGGAGGTCTGGCCGGTGACGTCCATCACGGTGCCCTTGGGGGCAACCTTCAGGGCGGTAGCGGTGACCTTCGCCTTCGTCCGGATGGGCACCTCCATGGTCGACTTCTTGGTGCCGGCCGGTCCAGAGACCACGACGGAGGCGGTCTTGGCGTCCCGCTTGAGGTACTTGGTGGAGACGTAGGCGGTCTTGGCGTTGAACTTGATCGGCATCCAGCCCGACTTCGACTTCCCGGACGGAAGGACGTGGCTGCCGGCGGCGATGGTGCCGACCACGGTGGCCTTGGTGCTCTTGGAGGAGCGCACGTTGACCGTGGTGGTGACCGTGTAGGTCTTGCCGGATGCGGCCTGCGCTTGGGGGGCGGAGACCAGCGTGAAGGTGACCGTTGAAACGGTCAGCAGAACCCAGGCGAGGAAGGCCCGGGCGGCGTGGGGGGCACGCATAGGCGGAGCTGCTTCTTTCTGGCCCGGAGAAGGTGGCCGGTGGGGGGTAGGTGAGGCAGGGAACGGGTCTTCCCCGTGGCAAGCCACACCCGTCCCGGTCTGCCTCGACCTGAGTTCAGGCTAATCCGCTCAGACGGGCCTGGCGAGGGGAATTGTTGAATTGCACGCGTGGAATCTGAGGGTGGCTGAGGAAATAACAACCATGTAGTTCACCGGTTCTCGGGCTGGTGGCGGCGGCTAGGCTGAGCCCATGGCGGTGCAGGTGAGCGCGGAGCGCTTCGAGGCGTTGGTGGACGTGGCGCTGGCCGCGATCCCGGAGCACCTGCTCGATCAGATCGAGAACTGCGCGGTGATCGTGCTCGACGAGCCGGGGCCAGAGTTCGGGGACGTGCTCGGCTACTACGACGGAATCCCCTTGTCGGAGCGGTCTTCGCACTACTCGGGTGCGCTGCCCGACCGGATCCTGATCTTCCGCGGCCCGCTGTGTCGGATGGTCGGCTCCGAGGTCGAACTGGCCGAGGAGGTGCGGATCACCGTGTGGCATGAGGTCGCCCACTACTTCGGCATCGATGACGACGATCTCGACGAGTGGGGCTACGCCTGATCGGCTGCCGGGCGCGGACGTCCGGCCTGGTGGGTGGCGAAGTTCACCTCCAGCCGAGGTTCACGGTTGAGCGCGGTTGAGGTGGCAGAGCC
>CAZLJN010000313.1:0-3253 GCA_964559815.1 uncultured Propionibacteriaceae bacterium | reverse complement strand
CTCGCTGTTCTACCTCGGGGTCAACCTCGGCGCCTTCTTCGGCCCGCTGCTCACCGGCCTACTGCAGAGCACCGCCGGCTTCCGCTGGGGCTTCACCCTGGCCGCACTCGGCATGGGCGCCGGACTCGTCCAATACTCCTTCGGACGCCGCAGCATTCCGGACGTGGCCCGCGTCGCCCCCAACCCGCTGCCCCGCCAGCAGTACCTCACCGCCGCGCTGATCGGCGTCGCCGGGATCGCGCTCATCGTCGTGCTCATGCTCACCAAGGTGATTCGCGTCGACAACCTCTCTCAGGTCGTCATCATCGCCACCGTGATCGCCGCGGTCAGCCTGTTCTCCCTGCTCCTCACCAGCAAGCGCGTGGACGCCACCGAGCGCTCGCGGGTGTGGGCGTTCGTCCCGCTGTTCCTGGTGTCGGTGGCGTTCTGGTCGCTGTACCAGCAGCAGTTCACCGTGGTCACCTTCTACGCCGACAGCCGGTTGAACCGCTCGATCTTCGGCTGGGAGTTCCCGGTGAGCTGGGTGCAGTCGATCAACCCGATCTTCATCATCGCGCTGTCCGGCGTCTTCGCCGCGCTGTGGGGACACCTGGGCTCGCGGCAGCCGTCGACGCCGGTGAAGTTCGGCCTGGCCGCAGCGATCATGGGCGTCGCGTTCTGGCTGTTCCTGCCGTTCGCCAACGGCGGACCCAACTCCACCCCGGTGCTCGCCCTGGTCGGCATCCTGTTCGTGTTCACCGTCGCCGAGCTGCTGCTCTCACCGATCGGGCTGTCGGCGTCCACCAAGCTCGCACCGAAGGCGTACCGCACCCAGATGATCGCGCTGTTCTTCCTCTCCAGCGCGCTGGGCACCACCATCGCCGGGACGCTCGGCGAGTACTACACCAGCGTTCCCGAGAGCGTGTACTTCGGCGTGCTCGGCCTGGTCGCGGTGCTGGTCGGCGTGGTCTTGCTGGCCCTGGCGCCGCTCGTGCTGAAACTCATGAAGGGCGTGCGCTGAACGTCCGGCTGACTAGGTGAGTCTCTCGAAGACCATTGTCGCCTGAATGCGGTCACCGCCACCGAAACCGGTGCTGCCCGACGATGCGGTGGTGATGGTGTGCAGGCGGTATCCCAGGGCTGCTTGCGCGTTGATCGCGCGTTCCAACTCGGTCAGGTTGCCCGACCCGGTGCCCATGAACTTCTCCTTCAGCACCACTTGGAGCACGACATAGCTGGCCCCGGTGACGGCCGGACGGGCCTGTCCCCCCGCAGCCGCCTGGGCCTGCAACCGGTCGATGAATGCCCCCGGAGAACTCGGCGGCGGAGGCGGCGGCTGAACACGGTCGGTCCACGCCTGACCGTCCCACCAGCGCATCGTCCCCGTGCTGTCGTTGTACCAACCTGCCTGTGTGCCTGCCATCGTTCCCCCTGTGTCTCACCGACACCCTAGGACCAGCTGGACGGGGCGCGGCCTGCGAATCGCGGCGGGGTACCGGGGTTTCGGGACGCGGCTTCACCGCTCCTCACCCAGCGGCCATGACGATGCTGCGCCGCTCTCCAACCGGCGAGCTAGCCCTCGTCGAAGACGCGCTCGACGCGGCGGTCGGGGACGAACCACAGCAGGGCGACGCCGAGCAGGCAGATGCCGGAGATGATCACGCCGACCTCACCGAAGAAGGGGGCGATCACCGCCACCACGTAGGCCGCAGTCGAGATCCGTCCCTTGTCATCCATGCCGGACGCCTGCGCGACCCGGTGATTTGCCTCGTGCGCCCGCACAGCGACCGCCTGCAGGATCGAGTAGCTGATCGCCGCCATCAACGCGACCGCGCCGTACGCCGACATCGGGAAGGCCGCGAAGTGGCTCTCACCGGCCCACGCGGTGACGAAGGGGAACAGCGACAGCCAGAACAGCAGGTGCATGTTGGCCAGCAGCATCGTCCCGTTCACCCGTTCGACAAGCTGAAACAGGTGATGGTGGTTGTTCCAGTAGATGCCCACGTAGATGAAGCTGAGCACGTAGCTGAGGAACTTCGGCCACAGCACCGCCACGTCGGTCCACTCGTGCCCCTCGGGCACGCGCAGCTCCAGCACCATGATCGTGATGATGATGGCGAGCACGCCGTCGGAGAATGCTTCGACTCTGGATCTGCGCATCGGCGTCCCTTCTGTGAATCGGTGTGGGGCCTTGGTTTCGACAAGCTCAACCAGCGGCGGCTAGAGCGTGACGACGAGCTTGCCGCGGACGTGGCCGCCTTCGAGCTCGGCGTAGGCATCCATCGCCTTGTCGAAGGGGTAGACCCCGGCGAGATTGACGCGCAGCTTGCCGTCGGCGACCAGGCCGACGAGTTCGGCCAGATCGTCATGATCGGGACGCACCCAGACGTAGTCGCCACCGAACGCCGCTGCCCGAGCATCGGCGATCGAGGCCACCTTGCCGCCGGGGATCAGCAGGGCAGGCACGGTATCCATCGCCTGACCACCGACGTAGTCGAGGATCACGTCGAAGCCCTCGGGGGCCAGCGCCAGCGCCTGCTCGACCAGGTCATCGCCGTAGCTGATCGGCTCGGCACCCAGCGAACGCAGGTAGTCATGGCTCGATGCCGACGCGGTGCCCACCACGCGCGCCCCGGCCAGCACCGCCAACTGGGTGGCGAACGAACCCACCCCACCCGCGGCGGCGTGGATCAGCACGGTCTGACCAGGTCCGACCCCGGCCCGTCGGATGCTCTGCAGGGCAGTCAGCCCGGCCAGCGGCAGTGCCGCGGCGTCCTCGAAGGACACTCCCGCCGGTTTATGAGTCGCCGTCCGCACCGGCACCGAGACCAGTTCGGCCACCGTCCCGCCGCCGACGACGTCCTTGCGGGCGTAGGCCAGGATCTCGTCCCCGACGGCGTATTCAGGGGTGTCCAGGCCGGTCGCCACCACGACGCCGGCCACGTCCCAGCCGGGAACGACGGGAAACACCGTGTCGAGCAGGCCGGCCAGGTAGCCCTGGCGCACCTTGTAGTCCACCGGGTTGAGGCCGGCGGCGACCACCTTCACCAGCAGCGTGTCCGGGCCAGGGTGCGGGTCAGCCACCTCGCCGAACCGGAACTGGTCGCGACTGCCGAACTCGTCATAGAACAGAGCTTTCACAACACCAGCAACCCGCTGCCGACACACGCCTATTCCGCGGCTACGCATCCATGGGGACGCCCGCCGCGGGTGCCCGCGTCCGCCCGATCAGCCGATCGGACCGGGCTTCTCGCCGTTGGCGACGGCCTCCACC
>CAZLJN010000312.1:0-3254 GCA_964559815.1 uncultured Propionibacteriaceae bacterium | reverse complement strand
AGATGGGGGAACGCCGCGACAGCGGCGATGACAATCGCAGGACACAATCGGATCGAGGCAAGCCATGACACCGGCAGATATCAGCGCACTCCTGACCCCCGTGGTCGCTGCGCACGAACTCGAGATCGATCGCGTTGAGGTCGCTGCGGCCGGGAAACGTTCGGTGATCCGGGTGTTCCTCGATGGCGATGGTCCCGCCGGTCGTGGCCCTTCCCTGGATCAGATCGCCGCCGCCACCCGGAGCATCTCTGCGGCCCTGGACGCCGACGATCCCACCCGCGGGCGTCCCTACACCCTGGAGGTCTCCTCCCGCGGTGTCGGCCGTCCGCTCAGCGACGGCAAGCACTTCCGCCGCAATCGCGGCCGGCTGGTGGCCATCAGCACGGAGCAGGAATCGGTGACCGGACGGATCGTTGACGCCACCGACACCGAGGTCGAGGTGGACGTCGATGGCCAGGCGCGCACCGTCGCGCTGGCCGAAATCAGCAAAGCAATGGTTCAGGTCGAACTGAACCGCCCCCTCGGCGACGCCGAGGACGATGTGGACGATGTGGACGATGTGGACGATGTGGACGAGGAGTTGTGATGGATGTTGATCTGAGCGCGCTGAAGGCATTGGAGCGCGACAAGGAAATCTCCATGGAGGTGCTGCTCAGCGCCCTGACCGAGGCCTTGCTGAACGCCTACGAGAAGACCCCCGGCGCGATCGAGGGTGCCCGGGTCGAGATCGATCGGCGCAGCGGAAAGGTGAGCGTGCTGGCCCCCGAACTCGACGAGGACGGCACCGTCGTCGGTGAGTTCGATCACACCCCCGAAGGCTTCGGACGGGTGGCCGCGGCCACCGCGCGCCAAGTGATCACCCAGCGGTTGCGTGAGGCCGAGGACGAGCAGAAGTTCGGCCACTTCGCCGGCTCCGAGGGCGACATTCTGGTGGGTGTGGTCCAGCAGGACCGGGATCCCCGGGTGGTCCGGGTCGATCTGGGCAGCATCGAGGCGATCATGCCGGCCGCCGAGCAGGTGCCCGGTGAGGACTACTCCCACGGCAAGCGGCTGCGGGTGTTCGTGGTGAGCGTGCGTCGCGAACTCCGCGGCCCGCAGGTGGTGGTCTCTCGGACCCATCCCAGCCTGGTGGCCAAGCTGTTCGCTCTGGAAGTGCCCGAGATCGAGCAGGGCACCGTGGAGATCAAGGCGATCGCCCGCGAGGCCGGGCATCGGACCAAGATCGCGGTGATCAGCCACAACCCCGACGTGTCGGCCAAGGGTGCCTGCATCGGCCCGATGGGGCAACGGGTGCGGGCGATCATGCACGAGTTGAACGAGGAGAAGATCGACATCATCGACTACTCCGATGATCCCCAGGTGTTCGTCGCTCAAGCGCTCAGTCCGGCCAAGGTCTCCTCGGTCACCGTGGTTGATCCTGCTGCGCGGTCGGCCCGAGTGATCGTGCCCGACTACCAGTTGAGCCTGGCGATCGGCCGCGAAGGCCAGAACGCGCGGCTGGCCGCGCGCCTGACCGGGTGGCGGATCGACATCCGCCCCGATACCGCTAGCTGACCAAGGCCCCTACTTGGTCGGCGCAGCGGTGGGCTGGCCACCCGGCCCGCCGAGGCCGCTGCTCGTGGTCCAGACCTCCTGGAGGGCCGCCAGGACGGTGGCCTGATCCAGATTGAGCTCCTTGGCGATCGAGGTCGCCATCGCAGTGAGTAGTTCGGTGCGTCTGGTGTCGCGCTGGCTGCCATCGGAGGGGTTGCCGCTGGGCATCGCGCTGGGGCCACCGGACGGCGCGCCGCTGGGGCCGCCGCCGGACGGACGAGCGGCCGCCAGCGCATTGTCCAGCGCGGTCTTCATCTTGGCCTCGTCGACCCCCAGCTTGGTGGCCAACTGCTGGGCCATCGCCGTGGTGTCGATCGCACCGCCGGGGCGTCCGTTCTGGTCGCGATTCCCGCCACCGGGCCCTTGGCCGTAGCCGGGGACGCCGTGGTCGCTTCTGCCGCCATTGGCGAGGTTGGCCGCCATCGCGCCGACGCCGACGGCGGCACCGATGGCGATCACGCCGCCGCCGATGGCCAACCCGATGCGTTGCGTCTTGTTCATGAGTCTCCCTTGTGATGCTGCATGCCGACCTCAGCCCATCGTGCCCGGCTGTGCCGTCACTGCGCCGAACCTGGGGATCTGCTGTGGATCAGTGACCGTGAGCAATGACTCAGCTCGTCGGTGGGACGGACGCGGCGCCCGCGGCCGGTCCGTAGGTGCTCCACACCTCGGTGAGCGCGGCCAGCACTGTGGCTTCCTTGAGATCGAGCTCGCCGGCCATCGACTTCGCCACAGAGGCGAGCATCGTGGAGTTGTCGCCAGGCTGGCCGCCGCCGGGGTTCCCGCTCGGCGCTGCAGCGGTGGGGGCGCCGGAAGGTGCGTCGCCGACAGGTGCGCCGCTGGGGCCGCCACTCGGGCCACCGCTGGGCATCGCCGCGGCCAGCGCGTTGTCCAGGGCGGCCTTCACCGCCGATTGGTCGACGCCGAGCTTGGTCGCCAGCGCTGCGGCCAGCTTGGTGGTGTCGAATTGCCGGCCGACTGCTGCCCCCTGGCTCTGCGCGGCCTGACCGGTGTCGGACGTGGAGCTCGCTGCGGAGCAGGCGGTGAGGCCGAAAGCTGCGGACACGGCGAGGATCCCGCCGCTGATCGCGGTCGCAAGCCACTTCTTGGAGTTCATCTGATCCCTTTCTGCTTCGTTGGCCTTGACTCCATCAGGGCGGTCTGGGTGGAGCCTCGCCGGCTGCTGAGGCCCGGCTGTGGATGCGCCTAGACTCCTGTGCCGTGGAACCCCAACGGATGTGCCTGGCCTGTCGTGGCCGTGACGACGTCTCCGCGCTGTGGCGGCTGGTGGTCGTCGACGGCGCGGTCGTCGTCGATCGTGCCCGGCGGCTGCCCGGACGCGGCGCTCACGTCCATCCGGGGTGCGCGGAGACGCTGGCCACCCGCCGCGGAGTGGTGGGACGCGCGCTGAAGGCCGGCGTCGACCCGGCCCAGGTGGCTGCAGCGCTGGACGCTGCGCGTCGCGATTGAGCCAAAGGGCGGCAAGCGCGATATGATTCACGCTGCGCGTCCGTCGACAAGCGACGAACACAACCAGAAGGTGGGCTAACGCTCATGACCACTCGATGAGTACCTCGAAATGAGCAAACAAAACTAGCTGGTCCGGCGCGCCCGCGCGGACCTGAAGGAGAGTAGTGGCCAAGGTCCGCGTCTACGAGCTC
>CAZLJN010000311.1:0-3259 GCA_964559815.1 uncultured Propionibacteriaceae bacterium | reverse complement strand
CGGTCTTGATGACCGCCGGGCCGGTGATGAACATCTGCGAGGTCTGGTCGACCATGATCACGAAGTCGGTCAGGGCGGGGGAGTAGACGTGGCCGCCGGCCGCGGCGCCCATGATCAGCGAGATCTGCGGGATCACGCCCGATGCCAGGGTGTTGCGACGGAAGATCTTGGCGTACAGGTCGAGGGAGACCACACCCTCCTGGATGCGGGCGCCGCCACCTTCGTTGATGCCGATGATCGGGCACCCGGTCTTGATCGCGAAGTCGAGGATCTTGACGATCTTCTCGCCGTAGACCTCGCCCAGCGCGCCACCGAAGAGGGTCACGTCCTGGCTGAACACACACACCGGGCGTCCGTGGATCGCACCCACGCCGGTGATCACACCGTCGGTGTAGGGCCGCTTGGCGTCCATCCCGAAGGCGGTGCTGCGGTGGCGGGCGAATTCGTCGAATTCGGTGAAGCTACCCTCGTCCAGCAGAGCGAGGATGCGCTCGCGGGCAGTCATTTTGCCCTGAGCGTGAACCTTCTCGACGGCGGCGGGTGCTGCGGGGTTTTTCGCTTGCTCGATGCGGTCGCCCAAGGCGGCGATCTTGCCCCTAGTAGTGTGAATGTCCGGCTGCATGGGGGGAACCATAGCGGGACCAGCGGGGAAACGTCATAGGGTCGTGGCGTGTATTCCACCGTGGAGGCCGAATGGGCCGAGGTTTTCGCCCAAGTGTCCGCTCCCTGGACACATGTGTCCAAGGTTGCCGAGACCGGATCGACCAATGCCGATCTGGCTACGGCAGGACGTCAGGGCGCGGCATCGGGGACGGTGCTGGTGGCCGATCATCAGACATCCGGACGCGGACGCCTGGACCGCCGATGGACCGCGCCGCCGGGAACCTCATTGGCGATCTCGGTGTTGCTGACGCCGGGGCCCGGCGTGCCGGCCGAGCGCTGGCTGTGGTTGCCGCTGGTCGCCGGCATGGCGGTCAGTGAGGCTGCCGCCGAGCTGGGGGCGGAATCGGTCGGGGTGAAGTGGCCCAACGATGTGCTGATCGAGGACCGGAAGGTCTGCGGCATCCTCAGCGAGCGGATCATCGATGCCGAACCGTCCGTGGTGATCGGGATGGGCATCAACACCAGCCTGGCCGCCGACCAGTTGCCGGTGCCGACGGCCACCTCGTTGGCGTTGGTGGGCGCCCGCCACGATCCGGTCGAGGTCACCGTGGCCGTGCTGACTGCCTTGGGACGCTGGTACGAGCGCTGGCTGGCCGGCGACGATCTGACCGAAGCCTTCGATCAGCGCTGCCTCACTGTCGGACGCCAGGTGCGCGTCGAACGCGGCGCGACGCCGGCGGTGACCGGTGTTGCGCTCGGCGTCGATGTCGACGGGCGGCTGCTGGTGCGCACCGATTCGGGAGTGCAGGCTTTCGCAGCCGGAGACGTCGTCCACCTGCGGTGAGTCTGCTGTGCCACGATTGAGCCATGGGACTTCCTGCTGACCTGCTGGGCGAGGGCGAGGTGGAGGAGCTGCACCTGCGCTCCCACGCCAAGGCGCTGATCGTGCCGGTGCTGCTCCTGCTGCTCGTCGCGGTGATCACCGGTTTCGCCGAAGCGCTGATGCCGCCGGCTAGCCAGCCGTGGTCGGGTTGGACCGTCGCGGCGATCGCGCTGGTGGCCGTGGTGATCTGGACGATCGTGCCGTTCCTGCGGTGGTGGACCACCACCTACACCTTCACCAACCGCCGGATCATCACCCGCCGCGGGATCATCAACAAGAGTGGCCACGACCTGCCGCTGAGCCGGATCAACAACGTGGCTTACGAGCGCAGCCTGATTGACCGGATCTTCGGTTGTGGCACCTTGCAGTTGACCACGGCCGCTGACGAGCCGGTCACGCTGGAGGACATCCCCGATGTCGAGCGGGTGCATGTGGTGATGACCGAGTTGCTGTTCTCCGGCAGTGACCCGATCCAGCAGCCTCGGCTGAAGGACGAATGAGCCAGTCCGACGCGGTGATGCCAGAACCGGGGATGCCAGAACCGGGGATGCCAGACCCAGCTGAGGCCCGTCCGCGGCTCGGCACCCAGCTGTTCCGCTTCGTGGTGACCGGCGGGCTGTCGGCGATCGTCGACTTCGGCCTGCTGGTCGCGTTGATGAATCTGCTGGGCTTCGACCACAACCTGGCCAAGGCGATCTCGTTCGTCGCTGGCACCACCACCGCGTACCTGATCAACCGCCGCTGGACGTTCGTGGCCGAGCCGTCCAAGCGCCGCTTCGTGGCGGTGATGGCGCTCTACGGCCTCACCTTCGCCCTGCAGGTCGGCCTGTTCGCCGTGCTCTACCCGTGGGTGCTCGGCGCGTGGGGAAGCGTCGCTATCGCCCAGGTGGTCGGCTTCGTGGTGGCCCAAGGCGTGGCGACCACGGTGAACTTCATCGTGCAGCGCACCGTGATCTTCCGCTGAGGCGGACGCCGACTGATCGAGTCAACCGAAGTAGCTCACTCTCACAGGGGCGAAGCCAACATCATTCGGCTCGCCGGAGGTCGGTGTTCCCGGGCCTTCTCCCAACCAGCTCTCGCCCCAGCACTCAACCTTGCCGCTACTCATGGCGGCGCAGGCGTACCCGCGAGCGGCGTCGACGTGCAGGGCGCCCGAATCGATCACCGTGGTGAGGTCATGCCATCGAGGGCTCTCCGGGTCGCCGTAACTACCCCAGCAGGCGACCTTGCCGCCTGAGGAGCGAGTGCACGCCCAGCGCTCGCCGGAGGCGACATTCGCCCCGGGGCCGCCGCTGGTCAGGCCGTCGGTGCCGAGCTGCTCCGCATTGCCCCAGCAGGTGACAGCGTTGGACTCGGTCACGCCGCAGGTGAAGCTGTCGCCAGCGGAGATGTCCTTCAGCACTCCGGTGTCGACCTTGGTCGGGGTAACGGGATCATCGGTGGGTTCGCCGGTTGATTCACCCGCCCAGTTGTCACCCCAGCACCAGGTGCCGTTGTCGGTGAGCGCGCAGGTGTGGTCGGAACCGGCGGACACCACGTTGGCGGCGGACACGTCCGGAACGGTGATGGGAGTGGTGGACGAGTCGATGCCGCTGATGCCGAGTTGACCGCTGCTGTTTTGCCCCCAGCACTGCACTTTGTGGCCAGTGGTGACCCCGCAGAAATGGATGCCACCCCCGCTGATCGACGCCATGTCGGAGGCGACCTGGTGGGGCGTGCGATAGATCCCGGAGTGGGCGTAGTCGTACTCGAGGCGGCCCCAGCACCACACCT
>CAZLJN010000310.1:0-3272 GCA_964559815.1 uncultured Propionibacteriaceae bacterium | reverse complement strand
CGGCATCGACGTCCGGGTGGGTCGCTACGGCACCTACGTCGAGGACGCCGACGGCAAACGTGCCAATGTCGACCCCGACCTGCCGCCGGACGCGCTGACCCTGGAGGCCGCCAAGGAACTCCTGGCGACCCCGGCCGGTGGGGACCGGGAGATCGGCGTCGATCCGGCCACCGGACGCATGATCGTGGCCAAGGACGGCCGCTACGGCCCCTATGTCACCGAAGTGCTGCCCGAGGATGCGCCCAAGTCGGCCAAGCCGCGCACCGGGTCGCTGTTCTCCTCGATGAGCCTGGATGAGATCGGTCTGGACGATGCCCTGAAGCTGCTCAGCCTGCCGCGGGTGGTGGGAGCCGCCGCCGACGGCGAGGAGATCACCGCGCAGAACGGTCGCTACGGCCCCTACTTGAAGAAGGGCACCGATTCCCGGTCGCTGACCAGCGAGGATCAGATCTTCGCGATCACCCTCGAAGAGGCCGAGGCGATCTACGCCCAGCCGAAGACCCGCGGTCGCGGCGCCTCGGCGGCGTCCGGCCCGTTGAAGGAGCTGGGGGCCGATCCGGCCTCCGGTAAGCCGGTGGTGGTCAAGGACGGCCGGTTCGGTCCGTACGTGACCGATGGCGAGACCAACGCCACGCTGCGCCGCAGCGATTCGGTGGAGGAGATCACCTTGGAGCGGGCGGCCGAGTTGTTGGCCGAGAAGCGCGCCAAGGGGCCGGCTCCGAAGAAGACCACCCGGCGTCCGGCGGCCAAGCGGACCACCAAGAAGTAGCGGCACCCCATCGCTATGGTTGGCCCCGTGAATGAGGGCATCTTCATCGTCTTCGAAGGCGGCGACGGGGTGGGCAAGTCCACCCAGACCACGCTGCTGGCCGACTGGCTGGCCGGGCAGGGACGTGAGGTCGTGGTCACTTTCGAGCCCGGCGGCACCGAACTCGGCGCGGTGCTGCGCGACCTCGTCCTGAACCCCAAGTGGGGCGATGTGTCGCCGCGCGCCGAAGCCTTGATGTATGCCGCTGACAAGGCCCAACACCTCTACGAGCTGGTCATGCCGGCGTTGCGCCGTGGCGCGGTGGTGATCAGTGACCGCTATGTCGACTCGATGCTGGCCTACCAAGGTGCCGGCCGTGATCTGGACGCCGACCGGGTCGAGCAGGTGGCTCGCTGGGCGACCGCCGACCTGTTGCCCGACCTGACCGTGGTGCTCGATCTCGACCCCGATCAGGGGGTGGCCACGATTGCGGAGAAGGATCGCCTCGAAGGCGCCGGCGCCCAGCTGCATCAACGGGCCCGCCAGTTCTTCCTCGATCTGGCCGCGCGTGATGCCGAGCATTACCTCGTCCTGCCGGCGCGGGATTCGGTGGAGAGCATCGCTGCTGCCGTGCGCACCCGGGTCTCGGCTTTGGTGTCAGTGGCGTGAGCCAGGCTGAGACTGTGAGCGAAAACCTCTCCGGCGTCTGGACCGATCTGATCGGTCAGGGCCGGGCTGTCGACGTACTGCGCCGGGCCGTCCAGGCGCGATTCGAGGGCGGCAACACCCGGGCGATGACGCACGCCTGGTTGTTCACCGGACCGCCCGGATCGGGACGTTCGAACGCGGCCCGGGCGTTCGCGGCGGCTCTGCAATGCCCCAGCGGCGGGTGTGGGCAGTGCAACACCTGTGGCACTGCGTTGTCCGGTGCCCACCCCGACGTCACGGTGGTGCGCACCGAGCAGTTGAGCATCGGCGTCGACGAGGTGCGTGATCTCGTCCGGCGGGCCGCGATGGCGCCCACTCTCGGCCCGTTCCAGGTGCTGGTGGTCGAGGATGCCGACCGGGTCACCGAGCGTGGCGCGGACGCCCTGCTGAAGAGCATCGAGGAACCGGCCCCGCGGACGGTCTGGCTGCTGTGCGCGCCGACCGCCGATGACCTGGTGGCCACCGTTCGTTCGCGCTGCCGCCGGGTGGAGTTGGCCACGCCGACCGACACCGCCATTGCGGAGTTGCTGCAGCGGCGCGACCAGGTGGACGCGGTCACGGCCACCTACGCCGCCCGGGTGGCGCAGGGCCATATCGGACGGGCTCGGGTGCTGGCCCGCAGCGCGGATGCGCGCCAACGGCGCGACGACATCCTGCGGCTGCCGACGCGCCTGACCAGCCTGGGCGCCTGCCTGCAGGCGGCCGATCAACTCGTCGAAGCGGCCAAGGCCGACGCCGCCGCGATCACCGCCGAGCTTGATTCGACGGAGAAAGCGGCGCTCGGTCAGGCCCTGGGGCTGGGCACGCCGTCGGTGAAGGCCCGCAACGCCCAGGCCGCCATGCGTGAACTGGAGGAGCAGCAGAAGGCCCGCGCCAAACGATTGCAGCGTGATTCCTTGGACCGGGTTCTCACCGATCTGACGTCTTTCTACCGGGACGTGTTGTTCGTCCAGACCGCTGCGGGCGGCACGCTGATCAATGCCGAGCAGATCGACCAGGTGGAGCAGATCGCCCGCAATTCCAGCGCCGAGGACAGCATCGGCTGTCTGGACGCGATCCTGGTCTGTCGGGAGGCTCTGGCGGCGAATGTGGCCCCCACCTTGGCGATGGAGTCGCTGCTGATCAGCCTGGGACGGGTGGCCTGACGCCCCAGCGCTGAGCGCGGTGGCGGCGGGCTTCGCGCCTGCGCGTCTCAAGTAGCGCTGGACGGTTGCGCCGTAGGCGGGTGTGATCTTGGCCGGGGAGGGGGTCGGATCCCGGCGGCCCCGATATCGTGTCGCTGAGCGTCGCCCACGCACGTCAGTGACAGCATTAGCTGACGAGCTTTGCAGGAAAGGACTTCCCCTGTGACCGAACCGCGCGAGCCTGAGTTCCCTCAGCCTGAGGGCGTTCCGACGATTCCGGCACCACCGCTGGCTGCCTGGCCGCAGCCACCGACCGCCCCGAGTGCTTTCCCGCCTCCACCCGCACCGGCCGGCGCCGTACCGCCGATGCCTCCGGTGCCCCCGGCTCCGGCCATGCCGATGCCTCCGGCCCCGCCGGTCGTGACACCTGCCGAGGTGGTGGTTGAGCCTGTCGAAACCCCGGTGGTCGAAGCGCCGGCACCCGCCTGGGGTGCGCCGGTCGAAGAAGCTGCTCCGGTTGCCGAAGCGCCCGCGCCCACCTGGGGTGAGCCGGTCGAGGTTCCGGTGGTTGAGCCTGTCGTAACCGCGGAAGACGCCGCGCCCGCCGAGGACGCGGTGGTTGAGCCTGTCGAAGCCCCGGTCGAGGAGGCTGCGCCGGTTGAGGTGGCCGCTCCGGTGGCCTGGGGTGGGCC
>CAZLJN010000309.1:0-3274 GCA_964559815.1 uncultured Propionibacteriaceae bacterium | reverse complement strand
ATCGGGGTGTCGGTGTCGCTGTGGGCTGTGGTGGCCAGCTTCGTGTGGGCGGTGGTCGGTGCGGTGGTGATCGGTTGGGTCATCGGCAAGCTCAACCTGCTGGTGCGCCGCTGGATCACTTCGATGCCTGCCGGGGTCGCCCTGTCCTTGGTGGTGCCCTTCCTTGCCTACCTGCCCGCCGAGGCGCTGGAGGCGTCCGGCCTGGTGGCGGCGGTGACGGCCGGGATCGTGGTCAGCTACGAGGCTCCACGACGGATCGGCGCCGAGGAGCGTCTGGCCGAGCGGGCGGTCTGGGCGACGGTCGAACTGCTACTGGAAAGCACCGTCTTCCTGCTGGTGGGAGTCGAGCTGCCCAGCCTGGTCGACCAGTACAGCGAGGACGGCACCTACCTGACCCACCCGGTCGGGTTGGCCAGTGTGATCTTCACCCTGGCGTTGCTGATCCGTACAGCCTTCGTCGGGGTGGGGGTGTGGCGGTTGGCCGGACGTAATCGGCGCCTCGCTCCGGCCCGGGATCGGCTCAGCGAGATTCACGACCGGCTCGCCGACGGCGAGCTGCCGCCCCTGTCGGAGGCACGGACGTCCCGGCGGCTACGACTGCAGCGGATCGAGGCCGGACCCGAGCGACGCTCCCAGTGGCGTCGCCTGCTGCGCCGCCGGATCGCCGACTTGGACTACCTGGCCGCAGAGCAGTTCGGCTGGCGCGACGGCACGATTCTGGTGTGGGCGGGCATGCGTGGCGCGGTCACGATCGCCGCCGCCCAGTCACTTCCAGCGGAGTTGGCGCATCGCCCCTTGATCATCCTCACCGCCACCGTCATCGCCGTGGGCACACTGGTCATCCAGGGGCTCACCTTGGAGCCGCTGGCCAAACGACTGGGCGTGACCGTGTCCGACAACGCGACCGATCCGGGGTTGTGGCGAGAGCTCCAAGCCGAGTTGGACGTGGCCGCCCTGGCCGCCCTGCCCACCGTTCATGCCGATGGCGACAGCGAGCTGCTCGAACGGGTGCGCGAACGGCTCAGCCAGTCGACCGAGGGCGCCGGCAAGAACTGGTTCGGCTTCCAGGGCGCAGAGGCCGAGCGGGCCTGGGCCACGTTCCGCGAGTTGCGGCTCACCGCGCTGGCCGGGCAACGGGTCGCCCTGCTGGAGTTGCGCAGCCTCGGCACCTACCCCACCGCCCTCCTGGACGACGCCTTGGCCCAACTCGATGCCCAGCAGATCAGCATCGAGCTGCGCCAGCAGTACGACTGAGCGAAGAAAAAGCGCCCCCTGCCGACAGATCCGACAGGAGGCGCTTCCTCGTTCTGGCGGAGGCGGCGAGATTTGAACTCGCGAGAGGGTTGAAGCCCTCAACCCGCTTAGCAGGCGGGCGCCATAGACCGGACTAGGCGACGCCTCCAGAACCGTCGCTCAGCCTACAAGCCGACCGTCCCGCGCGGCAAAAGCGCGGCGCAACTGCGGCCCAACCTGCTCGCGCCGATGCCACCGGACGGCCACCGGCCACCTTGCCCCCATTTTCATATGCGCGCATACTAATAACATGAGAGAACTCGTCACAGCCCACCTCACCTCGACCGCGCCTCCGTCGGCCTTCTTCGCTCGCTGGATCGACCACGACACCTGGACGACCTGGGATACCGACACCGAATGGGTGCGCTTCGACGGCCCATCCACCCTGGGCGCGACCGGTGTGCTCAAGCCCAAGGGAGGGCCCCGAACCCGCTTCACGATCAGCGCCCTGATCCCCGACCGCGAGTACACCGACACCAGCACGCTGCCCGGCGCCACCTTGACCTTTCAGCACCTGGCAGAGGCAGTGAACGGACGCACCCACCTGAGTGCCACCGTGACGCTGACCGGCCCGCTGGCCCCACTCTGGGCTCGCATCCTCGGCGACGGCTTCGCTGAATCGGTCCCCGCAGCACTGCACCGACTGGTGGCATTGGTTGAGTCGACCCACTGATGCCCACCACGATGGACCTATGAGCGACGCCCACGGCCTGCACACCGAGTTCAGCAACGCCGACGACAGTCCCGGGCTGGTGCTGTGGCGGGTGACCAACGCCTGGCAGGCCGCCCAACGACAGGCGTTGCAGCCCTTCGGTCTGACCCATGTGCAGTTCGTCCTGCTGGCGACGCTGACCTGGCTCGGAGCCGAGCCGCCGACTCAGCAGCAGCTGGCCCACCATGCCGGCACCGACCCGATGATGACCTCCCAAGTGCTGCGCACCCTCGAAGCCAAGGGCCTGCTCACCCGCCCCCCGCACCCCACCGACGGACGCGCCCGCCGGGTGGAGGTCACGACAGCGGGGCGCGACCTGGCCAATCGTGCCGTCGTGGTGGTCGAGGCCTGCGACCGCGCCTTCTTCGCCGGACTGGGTCGAGACCGCGGCCGCTTCACCACCCTGCTGACTCGCCTGGACCCACACCAGCGGGGCAGCTCTACCACCGCAAGCGACCTCGGCGGCGTGTCTGGCGGACCCGAGCCGCACAGCTAGGTAGGGTCCAAACCGGTGGCGTATTCCCGCAGCCGCCAGTTGCGACCTCTGGAGGGGGTGCTATGCCCGCGAAGCTGAAGACCATTCTCATCGTGATGGTCGCCATCTTCCTGACCTACGCGGTCGTGAGTAACCCTGAGCGCTCCGCCGCTGTGGTCAAGTCCATCTGGGATCTGATCTACAACACCGTGGCCGGGTTCGGCCGGTTCTTCGCAACCCTGGCGAGCTGACATGAACGGGCGCTGGCTGCCCGAGGCTGGTGTGAAAAGCCTGGACAAGTACCTGGTTCCCAACGAGGAACGAGTGGTGTTCGTGGTGCGCCGACATTGGACGATCCTCACCGAGCCGATCCTGACCACAGTGGGCTCCGGCATCCTGATGGTCTTCCTCGTCTGGACGCTAGGAGAGAAGTTCGCCGACCTGGCCAACATCATCTTCATAGCCTGGCTGGTGGTGCTGGGCCGCCTGGTCTTCCACATCATCGAGTGGCTCGACTCGTGGTTCGGCTCCACCCAACGCCGCCTGATGCTGATTCACGGCCTGGTGACCCGGAAGGTGGCGATGATGCCGCTGGAGAAGGTCACCGACATGAGCTACGGACGCTCCCCGATGGGCCAACTCCTCGGCTACGGCGAGTTCGTCCTGGAGTCGGCCGGCCAGGAGCAGGCGCTGCGCTCGGTGACCCACGTGCCGCACCCCGACCAGCTCTACCGGCTGCTGCTGTCGACGATGTTCATCCGCACCACCAGCGGACGGACGCCACCCACCCCCGC
>CAZLJN010000308.1:0-3276 GCA_964559815.1 uncultured Propionibacteriaceae bacterium | reverse complement strand
GGGCGTACGAGCCCGAGGCCCCCGCCGCGAACCAGACGATTTGAGGGTTGTCGACGTAGTGTTCGGCCGCCACAAGATCAAACCGCCGAATCATCGTCAGATCGACCTCATCGGGAACGGCAGGCCAGCGCAGCCCCGCTTCGACCACGCCGTGCCAGGGCTGATGAGGCGGTGCCGTCATCGCTCGTCCTGGATCGTCAAGAGGTCGTGAACGCGCATCCTGTAGACCGCGCGCCGGCCTGGCCGAGCGGGCGTGTCGAGATGGACCGCACCGGCCTTTCTCAGGTCGCTGACGGCTCGCTCTACGCGCCGAACGCCTGCGCCATAGTGCGGATCGCCAGGAACGGCCCCGGTCAGGTGGAAGACCAGTTGTTCGTGCCCGCCGAAGTAGATGCCCGGTTCGGCGCCGGCCGCATTCCTCGTGTCGAGCGCGTACCGACACATGAAGCTCAAGACCAGGCGAGCCGTCGCGCTGAGAGGCGCCCACTGCGGGTGCTGCGATGCCGCCACCAGCTGAATCCCCATTCACAGTGCCACGCTCTCAGTGCGTTCCGGGCACAAGAGACCTCGCTCGGCAAGCTCACGCCACGCCTTGGCAAAGGCCCTGCGCGACACCGGGTGTGGCATCACATGGCGAAGGTCTCTGGATCTCTGCAGCCGGTTCCGTGGGCCGTCCAATGCCACACGAAGGAGAGTCGCCGCGTTCTCACTCAAAGAGGGTTGAGCGCACTGGTTTGGCACCGCGGATGCGGGCATCATGACTCCCGCGCCGGCTGGGTGTTGGCTTGGATCCATGACGCCAGGTCTGACCGGCGCACGAAGACTCGCCCGCCGATTCGGACGGTCGGCACTTGCCGGCCGTAAACCAGACGCCGGCAGAAGTCGCGACTAAGCCCGGTCGCGGTTCTCACTCCCGCGACGTCAAGTAACTCAAGGTCGGGCGGGAGACCGTCAGTGTCTAGCGCGTGGCTGGTGCTGCTGTGGGCACTCATAGTGGGTCCTCTACATTCGGCGAACCCCACACGGGCAGGGCTCAGTAGGTGCCCACCCCCCGCACCAGATGTACGGGCTGGAAGGCCTTGGACCCTGACCTATCTAGCAGCCGAATTCAGGAGGCCCGTAGGTGGCGATCCATGACCGCGCGCCCCGCATTGCTCTTCACGCAACACTAGGGGGTGGTGTGACATCGCCACGCCCCGCATTGCACTCCAAACATTAAAGCAGGGGGTGTCACATCGACGCAGCGAAAGGCATCGCGACCCGCTACCCGTTGCGTGGATTAGCACGCCGGGTGTCCGGCCCCGCCAAACGCGACGTTCTCAAGCGTCAATGCGTGGTTGACATGGGTCTACTAGATCCCCATGAACTCACAAACTCGGGTGAACCGTTGCTGCCGAGTTGCCTTGAGCTGGTAACCGCCGGCGGCGTCGATGACCGATTTCGTGTGGTCTCGGAGACTGACGATAGAGACACGCGTTGATGCCGGGCCATAGGCGGCTAGGGCAGCAATCAGCCCCGCCAGGGCCTTTGGGCGAACCTCCCACTGCTGGTCACAGCGCCGACACCAGCCCCTCAAATGGGAATCAAGCTTGAGCCCTTGCATCACCGGCACGCTGGTTTCCAACGGCACCTCTGGGACCTCGCCACCACCAACCATCGAGGCCATCCGGGCCGCACCCGGAACGCTCAACCATGGATCGTCGGCGCGCAGTTCTTCGGCCTCCCGTTCATGACCCGACAGGTGTTCATCCAATCGGAGCACGCCGGCACGTGCGGGATGCGTTGTGACGGACACACGGTCTGCGAAGACGCGACCCAGCACATGCCCCTTGGGACAGGTGACAACAACCCGCTGCGTGGTTCTGTGCTCGCCTGAGCTAGCCATGATCGGCCACCAATCCGCCGTGCAATGTCGCTCGCGGAACGAGCGGCCGCACGTTGCTGGCACCGGCGTAGAGCTCGTTCATCTTCTCAGCGATCATACGGTCCGAATCATCCACCGCGTGGGCGTAGATCATGGCCGCGCGGGCCGTGGTGTGGCCAAGGCGGTTTTGAACGTCTTTCACCGATCCGCCCGCCCTGCAGGCGAGGGTTGCGCCGGTGTGGCGGAGGTCGTGCCAAGTGAGGTCGTCGCGGCCGATGCTGGCCCGGGCTCGCCGAAACGCGGCCGATACGTTCCCGCTGTGGTACGGCCTCCCTGATGCCGTGGCGAACACCAGAGCGTCGGGGCCGCGACCGACATAGCGGGCCAGGTGGTCGGCCAGTTCTACGACGGCGAACGCGGGAAGGGTCACGGTGCGAACCGAGCCGCGCGTCTTGGTGAGCCCCCAGGCCACGCCGGCATTTCGGCCCAAGGTGCGCTCCACACGCAGCGTCCCGGCCTCAAGGTCAACGTGACGCCGCGCTAGGGCGAACAGTTCGCCGTAACGCAGACCCGACCACGCAGCGACCAGCACGGCCGCCTTCAGCCTGTCGGGCACGGCGTGCGCCAAGGCGACCACCTCGGCCGGGTTTGCGATGCCGCGTTCGCGGTGCCGCACTGTGCCAGCTCCGACGATGGTGCACGGGTTGGCGGCAATGAGCCCGTCCACTACAGCGGCCTCTAGCGCAGTGTGCAGAGTCCGGTAGGCCTGGGCGGCTGTGGTGCGTCCAGGCTCGACCACGCCATTCGAGGCGGGCCTCGGGCTCGGACTGCCGGCGGCCTCCCACGCGGTCAACACGTCGGGACTCAGACGGCCGGTGTCGCTCACCTGGTGCCCGTTCTCGCGTGCCCAGATGCGGGCCGGATGGGTCTCACGTGCGCGCGGCCCGGACATCCTGCGAACCGCTGCGGCGCGGGTTGAGTCCGAAACCGCGTTGACCCAACGGCGAATGGTTGCCGGCGAGAGGTCTGCAAGCGCAACCCGGCCGAGTTCGACAGTCTGGGCAACTCCGACCGGTGGTGTGATCCAACGGTCGATGGCCTGACGGTAGAGCGCCGTGGTTCGCGGTGTGAGGTGCCGTGACGAGTTGAGCCAGTCGAGCAAATACTCGGCCACCGTTACCCGCCCCTGTCTCGGGTCGTGCCACACGCCACGAAGCCGGTCGGCCCGTTCTGTGGCGAGCTAACCTTCAGCGGCCGTCCTGGTCTCAAAGGTCTGAGGTGCGGAGAACTTCGCGCCGTCCACTCGATAGAAGGCCCGGAACCGGCCTGACGGGAGCACTTCGACAGTGCCCAGGCGTGACGCGCTGCGGCGTTCGCGGTTGGTCTTTCGTGCCATTTCTGGCCCCTTTCGC
>CAZLJN010000307.1:0-3293 GCA_964559815.1 uncultured Propionibacteriaceae bacterium | reverse complement strand
CCGGCTTCTCGTCATGCCCTCCGAACTGCTTGCGCATCGCCGAGAGCAGCTTGTGCTCGAACACGTCGGCGCCCTGGCTGGAGAACCGCGACACCAGCGCGGCGGTCAGCGTCGGCGCCGGGACGCCCAGGTCGATCGCGGCAGCGGCCGTCCAGCGGCCCTCGCCGGAATCGGACACTCGACCGCCGAACTCGTCCAACGACGGGTCGGCCACCAGGGCGGACGCGGTCAGGTCGAGCAGCCACGACTGCACCACCGAACCCCGCCGCCACACTTCGGCGACCTCAGCCAGGTCGAGGTCGTAGCCGTAGTGCTCGGGGTGTTCCAGGGGTGCGGTTTCGGCGTCGGCGTCGCGCTGATGCGCGCCGGCACCGGCATGCGCCAACAGGTTCAGACCCTCGGCGTAGGCGGCCATCAGGCCGTATTCGATGCCGTTGTGCACCATCTTCACCAGGTGGCCCGAACCGGCTGGGCCGCAGTGTAGGAAGCCGTGCTCGGCATCGGTCGGGGTGCCGCTGCGTCCGGGGGTGCGGCCGGCGGCGTCCACGCCCGGCGACAGCGCCTCCCAGATCGGACGCAGCCGCTCGAAATGCTCAGTTGGCCCGCCGATCATCAGCGAGTAGCCGCGCTCCAACCCCCACACGCCACCGGACGTGCCCACGTCGAGGTAGCCGAGGCCGCGGGTGGCCAGCGCCGCGGCGCGGGTGATGTCGTCGTGATAGTGGGAGTTGCCGCCGTCGATGATCACGTCACCGGCGCTCAGGACCTCGGCGACGGCGTTGATCGTGCTGGCGGTGATCGCGCCGGCCGGCACCATCACCCAGACCGCGCGCGGGCCGTCCAGCTTCTCGGCCAGCTCGGCCAGCGAGGACGCTCCCACCGCACCCTCGGCGACCAGGGCGGCCACCGCGTCGGGGTTCACGTCATAGACCACAGCCTCGTGCCCGGCGCGCAGCAAGCGGCGCACCAGATTGGCTCCCATTCGGCCCAAGCCGACCATGCCTAGTTGCATCAGTGCCTCCTGCCCTCAGCCTTGCTGAGTCTGCGGGTCGTTCTCATTGGGATTGTGCCAACCGTCCTCACCGATCAGCCGATCGGACGCCTCCGGCCCCCAGCTTCCCCGGAAGTAGGGGTGGACGGCGGTGGCATCGCCGAGCACATTCGCCACGACCTTCCAGGCCTCGTCGACGAAGTCCTCGCGGGTGAACAGCGTGGTGTCGCCGTCGATCGCGTCACCCAGCAGGCGCTCGTACGGGTCGAGGCCGTCGGCGCTGGGCATGTCGTTGAACGACAGCTCCACCTCACGTCCGGCCATCTCCTCGCCGGGCGCCTTCACGTTGGCCGACAGCGAGATCGACACGTCCGGGCTGAGCCGGAAGCGCAGCGAGTTGGACGCCATCACCCCGGTCTGTCCCAGCTGGACGCCGGTGGGCGGGTTGCGCAGCTCGACGTAGACCTCCATGGCGGTGGTGGCCAGGCCCTTGCCGGCACGGATGTAGAACGGCACGCCCGACCAGCGCCAGGTGTCGACCTGGGCCTTGAGGGCGACGAAGGTCTCGGTGGTGGATTCGGGCTTGACCCCGGTCTCGTTGCGGTAGCCCTCGTACTGGCCGCGGACCACGTCCGCGGGCAGGATCGGCGGCATCGCCCGCAGCACCTTCACCTTCTCGTCGCGCAGTCCCTCGGTGCCACGTCCGGACGGCGGCTCCATGGCCACCATCGCCAGCACCTGCAGCATGTGGTTCTGGACGACGTCGCGGATCGCGCCGACCTCTTCATAGAAGGCGCCGCGGCTCTCCACGCCGAAGTCTTCGGCCATGGTGATCTGGACGGAGTTGATGTAGAGCCGGTTCCAGATGGGTTCGAGGAAGGTGTTGGCGAAGCGGAAGTAGCTCAGCCCCAGGATCGCTTCCTTGCCCAGGTAGTGGTCGATGCGGAAGACGCTGGACTCGTCGAAGGCCTTGTGCAGGGCGGCGTTGAGTTCGCGGGCCGAAGCCAGGTCGCGTCCGAACGGCTTCTCCACGATCACCCGGGCGTTGGCGGCGCAGCCGACCTCGGCGAGGGAGTCGATGACGGTCTCGAACAGCGACGGCGGAATGGCCAGGTAGTGGATCGGACGCCGGGCGTCCTTCAGTTCGTCCTTCAGCTTGCGGAAGGTGTTGATGTCGGCGTAGTCGCCGTCGACCTGCCGAATCAGCCCCGAGAGCTTGTCGAAGGTGCCTTGGTTGAAGTCGCCGTGCTCGGTCAGGCTGTTGCGAACCCGCTCCAGCAGTTGCTCGCGGGTGTCGCCGGAGCGGGACACCGCGATGATCGGGATGTTCAGCTGGTCTCGCGACACCAGTGCGGCGAGCGCGGGAAAGATCTTCTTGTGCGCCAGGTTGCCGGTTGCTCCGAAGAACACCAGGGCATCTGAGGACTCCATGTTTGTTACGGCCTTCCGTGTTTTCCATCAGGGGCCAACGTCGCCAGTCTCCCAAACAGTCCCGAGCTTGCGGGCGGAGTCCGCCGGGTTTCGACAGGCTTCATCAGCGGGGGTATCGAAACCCCTGGTGCTGGGGGAATACCCCCATCCGTCCCGGAGTTGAGTCTGGTGAACTCAACTTGTGTATTGAGCGTGCTAGGCTCAATCCGTACCAAGCACTCACCGGAGGTAAACACCCATGGCACGAGCAGTCGGCATCGACCTCGGCACCACCAACTCTGTCGTCGCCGTCCTTGAAGGCGGCGAGCCCACCGTCATCCCCAATGCCGAAGGCTCTCGCACCACCCCGTCGGTCGTCGCCTTCGCCAAGGGTGGCGAAGTCCTGGTCGGCGAAGTCGCCAAGCGCCAGGCCGTCACCAACGTCGACCGCACCATCCGTTCGGTCAAGCGCCACATGGGCACCAACTGGACCGTCGACATCGACGGCAAGCCCTACACCCCGCAGGAGATCAGCGCCCGCGTCCTGATGAAGCTGAAGCGGGACGCCGAGGCCTACCTCGGTGAGCCGGTCACCAACGCCGTCATCACCGTCCCGGCCTACTTCGGCGACGCCGAGCGTCAGGCCACCAAGGAAGCCGGCGAGATCGCCGGTCTGACCGTCGACCGGATCGTGAACGAGCCCACCGCGGCCGCCCTGGCCTACGGTCTGGGCAAGGAAGACGAGCAGACCGTCCTGGTCTTCGACCTCGGCGGCGGCACCTTCGACGTCTCCCTGCTGGAGATCGCCGACGGCGTCTTCGATGTGAAGGCGACCAAGGGCGACAACCGCCTCGGCGGCGACGACTGGGATCAGCGCATCGTCGACTG
The DNA here is from genome assembly GCA_964559815.1 of uncultured Propionibacteriaceae bacterium. Taxonomy (GTDB): domain Bacteria; phylum Actinomycetota; class Actinomycetes; order Propionibacteriales; family Propionibacteriaceae; genus Propionicimonas. The sequence goes on along the minus strand of CAZLJN010000307.1, from coordinate 4 downwards.
GCTG
>CAZLJN010000306.1:0-3297 GCA_964559815.1 uncultured Propionibacteriaceae bacterium | reverse complement strand
ACCGCAGTGCGATCACCGCACGCTGGTCGGGGGTGAGCTGGTCGAGGATCTCGGTGAGGGCGACGTCACCCATCAGCGCATCCTCCGGTCCGCTGACGGTCTCCTCCGTATGTTCGGCCGGATCGGCGACCGGCACTACCGGACGACGTCCGGCCCGTCGCCAGGAGTCGGCCAAGCGACTGCGAGCGATGGTGAAGGTCCAGGCCCGAAAGCCAGCCTCATCTCCGGCGAACGTCGGCAGATTGCGGACGATCTGGACGAAGCACTCAGCCAGCAGGTCTTCGGGTTCGGCAGCGCCCTGACTACGCAGGAAGCGCAGGACGGGGGGCGAGAACTCGCGGTACAGCTCAACCCAGGCCCACTCCAGGCCGTCTACAGCAGCCTGCAGCACCTGGGGGAAGCGCGCGCCGATGGGCATGTGTTGCCTGTCCGAGTGGGGAGTCCGTCAGCCCGAGACTAGCTCGGCTCGGCCCCATTCTGCGGGCACAGAGAGGAATACATCATCCGTGCCGGATGCCCGGCTCAGTCCTCTTTCTGGTGCTTGCTCGGCGTGGGCAGGGTCGTCGGCTTGCCGGTGGGGTGGCTCTCATCGGCCTTGCCCTGATTGGACTTCTCGTCAGTCGGCTTTCCGGTCTGAGTCGAACGCGGGTTGGCATGCTCGGACGCCTGGCCGTGATCCTCGGATGCTTTGCCGTGCTCCTCATCGGACTTGCCGGCCGTGCCGTTCTGTCCGGGAGCCGACGTCTGCGGCGAGTCCGGACGCCGGCTCGGATCGGGCACTACCGGATGCGTCGGATCAGGGGTGACCGGGCCCGCGACGACCGGGCCCAAATGGACCTCACGCAGCACCTCGAGCGGGTCGACACCCATGGCCGCTGCCACTCCGGCACCGGCGGTCAGGACGGCGAAGACCCCGGCGACACCGGCCAGAACGAAACGTCTGACCTGCGCGGCCCGCCGCTCTCGGCGTTGAGCCCGGGGGAGGGTTCCCAACGCCGAGAGCGCGGCGCGTGCTCGCGCGACGTGTGCGTCCTCCAGCGATGCCACCGAAGGGGTCACCGCAGAGGACTGCACCCGGCCGAGGAAGGAGGCGACTCGACCCCATGTGGGGTCGTCAACTCCGAATTCGTCCGCCAGCAATCGGTCGAACTCGGAGCGCTTGTCAGCCATGTCATCCCTTCCCAACGGGGTTACCGCCGGCGTGGATCATTTGGTTACTCGCCAAACCGAATAATCCTCAGTCGTCGTCCTCGTGCTCGTGCTCGTCCTCATGCTCATCGGCTTCGTCCTCATGGTCGTCGTGGGACTCGGTGGCCTTCTTGGTCGGCTTGGGTGCGGCCGCCTTGTGCTTATGAGTGACCGTCTTGTGGACGATCTTGGGCTTCTCGGTCTCCAGCGGCGCAGCTTCCTCGGTCGGCTCCGGCGTCGGCACCGGGGTCGCTACCTGGCTCACCGGCGCCACCGGCACCTGCATCTTCAGGTCGGCCGCCTGCTGGTTGAGCCCGGTGTTGAGTGCGGCAGCCATGCCCACACCTGACGAGATCGCCACCACAGCGGCTGCGGCCACCGCCAAGACCAGGCGGGCCGGCTTCACCGGCGGCGGGGTCAGGTTGCGCTGCAGCGCCGACGTGGTGTGCACCTGGCGCGCTTCGTTCACCACCTCCGCCAACTGCGCGGCGTCGAGCGGGCCGCCGGCACGAGGGAATGCGGCATCCAGTCGCTGGGTAAGGGCTTCGGTCTGCGCCCACGCGGGGTGGTCATCGGGAAGGTCCCCTGAGAGGAACCTCTCAATGTCGTGTTCGTTGATCGTCATACGTCCTCCTTGACCGAGGAACCGTCACTGTCACCGAAAAGGTTACGGGTATCGGCAACTTCTTGGTGATCCCGGGCGAAAACGTGCGCCGCAGGCACGCGGCCGACAAGGAATTCTGCGCACGCAGCGAGCCGGGTGTGGCGGCATCGTCGCCCCCTACACACCCCGATTGACTTTAGTTCGGCCCCGAACTATCTTTCCCTCATGGTCGTTCCTTCACGTCCCACCGACAGCCGAAATCCCGCCGAGCCGCCCACGCGCAGCCGCACACCCGCCGGCACCTTCGAGCGCATCGCCCGGGTCCACGAACTGGGCAACCTGCTGATCGAACAGGAACTTCAGCGCCGCGGCGCCACGGGGGTGCTTCCTGCTCACGGCGGCGTCCTGGCGTTCCTCTTCCGGCAGAGCGAACCAGTACCGATCAAGGACCTCGTCGCCTTCACCGGCCGAGCCAAGTCATCGGTGACCGGCGTGATCAAGACCCTGGAGCGCTGCGGCTACCTCAGCCGCACCCAGCACCCCGACGACCTCCGCAGCTGGCGAATCCAGTTGACCCAGGACGGACGCGACCTCGGCCCGGCCTTCCAAGAGACCTCGCACAGGCTCATGGGAACCGTGCTCCAGGGGCTCAGCGAGGGCGAGCAGGCGACCTTGCTCAGCCTGCTGATCCGAATCGAGGACAACCTCGCCCACGCCCTCGACTGAGCGGCGTGCCACCCGAAAGGAACACCCCATGTCAGACCTCACGCACCGCATCTTCGAATTCGCGCGGCGGCCCCAGCTGATCAGCCTGGCCACCTCCGACCTGAACGGACGGCCCCAACTGCGGTACGTCGTAGGGCGCGCAGACGAGGACCTCACCATTCGCTTCAGCACCCACCTGGACTCGGCGAAGGTGGCCCAGCTGGAGGCCAACAACCGCGTCTGCCTCACTCTGGGCGCGACCCAGGTGAACTCACCGGTCTGGTTGCGAATGGACGGAGTCGCCCGCATCAGCACCGACGCCGTCGACCGTGAGAGCTTCTGGTTCGGCGCACTGACCAAGTACTTCACCGGGATCGACGATCCGCGCTACTGCGTGGTGGTGATCACTCCCACTCGGATCGAACTCGGCACCGAAGTGTGGGTGCCCGACGCAGCCTGAGACCCGACGCCGGGGTTGGCCGCTTTCCACCACCGTGGAGTGGTCAGCCCCGAACGTCGCTTCGCGCGTCAACGAACGCAGCGACACACGCACGGACGTCCTCGTCGCTGTGCGCAGCCGACAGCTGCACCCTGATTCGCGCCTTCCTCTGGGGCACCACCGGGTAGCTGAAGGCGATCACATAGACCCCCAACTCGAGCATCCGATCAGCGATGCGGCCGGCCAGCCGAGCCCCGTCCTCGCCGGGGAACATCACCGGCACGATCGGATGTTCACCGGGCAGCAAATCGAAGCCGGCTTCGGTCATCAAGCCGCGAAAAAGCGCCGCGTTGCGCTGAAG
>CAZLJN010000305.1:0-3320 GCA_964559815.1 uncultured Propionibacteriaceae bacterium | reverse complement strand
GCTGGCCGGCGCCATGAACGGGAACCTGGCCAAGGCGGTCGGCTTGTTTGCCGCACCGCTTTCGCAGGCGGCACGCGTCTTCGAGGCGCTGAAGTCCCAGAAGCCCGCCGGGGATGCCCCGGCAACCGATGCAGCTCCCGCTGCTGAGGCCACAACTGACGCGGCTGACGCTGCATCCGAGTAACCCGAAAGGACCATGAATATGGCGAAGAAGCTCACCACTGACGAGCTCCTTGAGGCATTCAAGGAAATGACCCTGATCGAGCTCTCCGAGTTCGTGAAGCTGTTCGAAGACACCTTCGGCGTGACCGCCGCTGCTCCGGTGGCCGTTGCCGCCGCTGCCGCTCCGGCCGCCGGTGGCGCCGACGACGCTGCCGCTGAAGAGGAGTCCAACGAGGTCGACGTGATCCTCGACTCCGTCGGCGACAAGAAGATCCAGGTCATCAAGGAGGTTCGCGCGCTGACCAACCTGGGCCTGGCTGAGGCCAAGGCTCTGGTGGAGGCCGCTCCGAAGGCCGTCCTGGAGAAGGTCGCTCGCGACGTTGCGGCCAAGGCCAAGGAGGCCCTCGAGGCCGCCGGCGCCGCGGTTAGCGTTAAGTGACCGTTTGATCAAAACCAACAGGGGCCGCAACCGAATGGTTGCGGCCCCTGTTGGTGTGTGACCAAGGTTGGCGGCCCTATAGGTCGATCTGGGAGAAGGAGGATGGCGGGTATCGGATGACACCCGCCATCCTTCTCTTCTGGAGGTGGTGTGAGTGTTGACTAAGGGTGTGCGAGCAGTGATGTGCTCAGCGGGCGAGCGGCCAGTTACCCTGTCCGCCCTGGATGGTGACGATCTTGGAGCTGCCCACGACGCCAGCAGTGGTGGCGTTGGTGGCGATCAAGGTGAGCGGAAGAACTGCAATAGCACCGGCAACGGTTGCGGTGACGATGACCCGGCGGATGTTCATTTCGGACGAAGCCTCTCTCTTGACTGGCCTGATGGCGAAAAGCTAGCCAATACTTGACTAGTCTGTCAAGATTTGACAGATTTGAATGCGGCAACGATGACAGGAGGACCCGTGACCACCCGTGCTGTTGAGTTCGGCGCAGCCCTACGTAGTGCGCGTCGAAGCAAGGGTCTTTCCCAGGCGGAACTGGGCGGTGACAAGTACTCCGGCAGCTATATCTCCCACTTGGAGAGCGGCCGGCGAGTCGCGACCCCCGACGTCGTGGAGTTCTTGTCGCGGCGGCTGGGGCTCTCCCTGTTGGAGTGGGGAGCTACCGCCAAGCCGGACTCTCACTTGGCGGTTCACGACCCGATCGAGGATCTTCTGGTCGCTGAGCGCGCATGGTCCGACCACGATTGGAAGGCGGCGGCACGGCATGCGCAGCAGGCGGCGGACACCGCGGCTGCTGCCGGCGACGCCGGTCGCGAGTGGGAGGCCCTCTACTTGCTGGCCCAGGCGTGGTTCTCTGCGGGCAACTTCGAGAGCGCAGCGGAACTGGCCGAGCGCCTTGCCGAACACCCCACGGCAAAGCGATTCGTGGTGGCCCGCTCGCAGGCGCTGTCGTTGGCGTCCATCGCTTATCGCGCGGCTGATCGCCTGGGGTGGGCTGTCGCCTTCGGTGCGCGCGCGGTCGAGGCATCCGCCTCCGCGCAGCCGATCATCGCCGCGGAGGCGCTGATGTCCCTAGTCAGCGCCATGTCGGAGGCGGGGCACTCGCCGACGGAGAGTCAGCGATACCTGGACAGGCTCAAGGCTCTGGAGCCGCAGCTCACCTCCGATCACTCCCGAGGAATGATCGAGTGGGCATTGGGTACTGCGGAGTTTGCCGCCGGGAACGTGGAGGCGGGGGTCGAGCATCACCGCAACGCAAAGGCCCTGCTGGACGCGCGTCGAGACCTGCGCCTCTGGTCGCGGTATCACCGCGCGGCCGCCAGTTGTCTCTTGGGTGCGGGGATCGTCGAGGGTGCGGCTGAGCTGATTCAGACCGCCGCGCTCGGCCTGGAGATTCTGGGTAATCCCTACGACCTTGCCGAGCTGCGACAGGTTGAGGCGCAGTACGCCTTGCGCACGGGCCGGCCCGAAGAGGCATTGCGGATCGCCCGTGAGGTGTTGGCCGACCCTGAACTGGGCGCCGAGTCGGTGTCGCGGAGCAACTCGGAATTGGTGCTGGCGGAGGCCCTGGCGGCTGTGGGGCAACTCGATGAGGCGCGGGACGCCTACCGGGCGGCAGCGACGTCGTTGGAGCGTGAAGGCCGGATGGGCGCTGCCGTGGACGCCTGGCGGATGAGTATCTACGCAGGCACGAAAGAAAATCTTGACAACGACTTGACACCGTCAGTCAAGTCTGATTAACTAGTACCAGTCGGCGCCCCCCTAGCGCGTCGGATGAGTACACCGCCTGGGCCGGTGACTGTAAGGTGCGGCAACCCCTCCCGCTGCCTACAGGCACCGGCCCTAGGTGTGTCCGGGGGCAACTCGCCTCCCGAGGGACTACGGCAGGGCGTGGTCGTCGAAATCGCTGAGTCAGGCACCCATGTCGCTGCCGGAACTCGATCGGTTTCCGATGTAGCTCACTGGCCGGCGGGGGAGTGAGTGCTGGTGTGTTTGCCCCCGATGTGACAAGGTGAAGCGGCGGGTCTGATCCGTTTGCGGAAGGGCCGGGAAGTCGGGTAGGCTATCGCTTTGCCCATCGCTATCGACGACCCGTGTCTTGACGCGGGCCGTTCTGCGTGCATCGAAACCGGCAACGCCCGGGCTTCTGGAAGGACCCCACCTTGGCCGTCTCGCGCACTGCGTCGAAGAACACCAATGTTGTCTCACCCAGCGGCAGGATCTCCTTTGCGAAGATCCATGAACCGCTTGAGGTACCGAATCTTCTCGATCTTCAGGTCGAGTCCTTTGACTGGCTGATCGGCAATGAGACCTGGGCCAACCGGGTCGCCGCTGCCAAGTCCGAGGGTAGGACCGATGTCAACACCAAATCGGGCCTGGAGGAGATCTTCGAAGAGATCTCGCCGATCGAGGATCTGTCCCAGACCATGTCGCTGTCCTTCCGCGACAATCGGTTCGAGGAGCCCAAGCACACCACTGAGGAGTGCAAGGACCAGGACTTCACCTACGCGGCGCCGCTGTTCGTGACCGCGGAGTTCATGAACCACGAGACCGGTGAGATCAAGAGCCAGACCGTGTTCATGGGCGACTTCCCGCTGATGACCGACAAGGGCACCTTCATCATCAACGGCACCGAGCGCGTGGTGGTGTCCCAGCTGGTGCGTTCGCCGGGCGTCTACTTCGAGCAGACCGCGGACAAGACCTCGGACAAGGACATCT
>CAZLJN010000304.1:0-3334 GCA_964559815.1 uncultured Propionibacteriaceae bacterium | reverse complement strand
GTTGTGGCTGCTGGGCTGGCGGACAGCCATCGCGACCGTGGTGGCCGCGGCCACCTTCGTGGCGATCAGCCTGGCCAGCGGGCTGGGCTTCGGCTGGACGAAATGGCTTGATCTGATGGGCCTGGCGGCCACGCCTGCGCCGCTGGTGCTGCTGGCGAAGTTCGCCGCCCTGCTGGCGCAGGCCGGTGGCGGCTCCTACACCGGCTTCCTGGTGATCGCCGGGAAGGTCACCACCGCAATCCTGCTGATCGTGCTGGCCTGGATCGCGGTGCGCTTCGCCGACCGTCCCCTCGCCTTGGTGGCGTGGGCGTCCCTGGCGATCGCCGTGCTCGGCCAGGCCTTGCACCCCTGGTATCTGCCGTGGAGCCTGGCCCTGCTCGGCCTGGTGCCGCTGACCCGCAAACAGCGTTATGCGGTCTTCGGCCTCGCCATCGCCTTCGGTATCTGGAATGCAATCCAGACAGCGATCTGGCACGGACGGTACTGATGGCTCCCCAGGCGTGGCAGGATCGGTGACATGCGGGTAGCCATCGGCGGTGCGACAGGGTTGCTGGGCTCCGCCCTGACCCGCCGTCTCACCCGTGGCGGCCACGAGGTCGTCCGGCTGGTGCGCGGTACCCCGCAGACCCCGGACGATCGCCGCTGGGATCCCGATGCCGGTCGCATCTCCTCCCCCGGCCTGGACGATGTGGACGCCGTGATCAACCTGGCCGGCACCCCGATCGCCGGTGGCCGCTGGACGAAGGAACGCAAGGCGGCGATCCGGCGCTCGCGCGTCACCTCGACGTTGACCATCGTCACCTCGCTGAGCCCGGACGGCCGCTGCCAGCGACTGCTGAACGGCTCGGCGATCGGCTTCTACGGCGACACCGGCTCCGAAGTCGTCGACGAGTTGTCGGCCAACGGACGCGGCTTCCTGGCCAGCGTGGTGCATGACTGGGAGGCTGCCGCAGCGCATTCACCGGTCTCGACCGCGGTGCTGCGCACCGGTCAGGTGCTGGCCCGCGACGGCGGCTACCTGGGCGCGATCTGGCCGCAGTTCGCCGCCGGTCTGGGTGGACGAGTCGGCGACGGCCGCCAGTTCCTGAGCTGGATCAGCATCACCGACCACGTCCGGGCGATGGAGTTCCTGCTCACCAACGAGGTCACCGGCCCGGTGAATCTGGTCGGGCCGCGCGCGGTGACCAACGCCGAGTTCACCCGCACCTTCGCCGACTACCTCAAACGTCCGGCGGTGGTGCCGACGCCGTTGGCCCCGCTGAACGTGATCTTCGGACGTGAGCTGGTGCGTGAGCTCCTGCTCGGCGGCCAGCGGGTGGCCCCAGCCCGGCTGAACGAAGCCGGATTCGAGTTCCGGCACAAGACCCTGGCCGAGGCGCTGAGCTCGCTCGGGTGAGTCGGGCGAGCGAGGATAGACTGGCCGCCTCACGCTGACAGATTGGTGGCCTGTGTCTTTTCCGTTGTCTCCCGCCGGAGTACCCGAACCCTTTGCCGCGCTGGGTCTGACGTTCGATGACGTTCTGCTGCAGCCGAACGAGTCGGAGGTCATCCCCTCGTCCGCCGACACCACCACCCACCTGAGCAAACGGATCACCCTGCGGGTGCCGCTGGTCAGCTCGGCGATGGACACCGTCACCGAATCACGGATGGCGATCGCCATGGCCCGCGAAGGCGGCATCGGCATCCTGCACCGCAACCTGGCCGCCGAAGAGCAGGCCGAGCAGGTCGACCGGGTGAAGCGCTCCGAGGCCGGCATGATCGATCAGCCGATCACCACCTCGGTCGAGGCCACCATCGGCGAGGTGGACGAGATGTGCGGCCGGTTCCGGATCTCCGGGGTGCCGGTGGTCGACGCCGACCTGCACCTGCTGGGCATCGTCACCAACCGCGACATGCGCTTCGAGGACGACCCGAACCGTCCGGTCGGCGAGGTGATGACCCGGATGCCGCTGGTCACCGGCCACCCCGGGATCAGCTCCACCGAGGCGCTGGCCCTGCTGGCCAAGCACAAGATCGAGAAGCTGCCGCTGGTCGACGCCGACGGCAAGCTGCGTGGCCTGATCACGCTGAAGGACTACGTGAAGTCCGACAAGTACCCGCTGGCCAGCAAGGATCCCCAGGGCCGACTGCGGGTGGGCGCGGCCATCGGCTTCTTCGGTGACGCCTGGGAGCGGGCCATGATGCTGGTCGACGCCGGCGTGGACGCCATCATCGTCGACACCGCCCACGGCCACACCCAAGGCGTGATGGACATGGTCCGTCGACTGAAGTCGGACCCGGCAGCACGCGAGGTCGACATCATCGGCGGCAACGTGGCCACCTTCGCCGGCGCGAAGGCACTGGTCGAGGCCGGCGCCGACGGCGTGAAGGTGGGAGTCGGTCCGGGCTCCATCTGCACCACCCGCGTGGTCTCCGGCGTCGGCGTCCCCCAGGTCACCGCCATCTGGGAAGCGTCCCAGGCGTGTCGCGCCGCGGGCGTGCCGGTGATCGGCGACGGCGGTCTGCAGTACTCCGGCGACATCGCCAAGGCCCTGGTGGCCGGCGCGGACACCGTGATGCTGGGCTCCTTGCTGGCTGGCTGCGACGAGAGCCCCGGCGAGCTGGTCTTCATCAACGGCAAGCAGTTCAAGTCCTACCGAGGCATGGGATCGCTGGGTGCCATGGCCAAGCGCGGCCGCAAGATGTCCTACTCCCGCGACCGGTACTTCCAGGCCGATGTCGATGGCGACGACAAGCTGATCCCCGAAGGCATCGAAGGCCAGGTGCCCTACCGTGGCCCGCTGGGTGCGGTGGCCTACCAGCTGATCGGCGGCCTGCGGCAGTCGATGTTCTACACCGGAGCGGCGACTATCGACGAGCTGCACACCAAGGGACGGTTCGTCCGGATCACGTCGGCCGGACTGCGCGAATCGCACCCCCACGACATTCAGATGACCATCGAGGCTCCCAACTACTCGGCACAGAACTGAGGGAACAATGACCATGATCGAGATCGGGCGCTCCAAGCGCGCCTTGCCGGTGTTCGGCTTCGACGACATCGCGATCGTGCCCACCCGCCGCACCCGCGGCATTGAAGAAGTGAACCTGAGCTGGAAGATCGACGCGCTCACCTTCGACTTCCCCATCGTGGCCGCCCCGATGGACTCGGTGATGAGCCCGGACACGGCGATCGCCATGGGCAAGCTCGGTGGGCTGGGCGTGCTCAACCTCGAAGGCCTGTGGACGCGCTACGCCGATCCGCTGCCGCTGCTGGCCGAACTGGCCGGCATCGACGACCCGGTGGCCGCCACCCGACGGATGCAGCAGCTGTACGCCGAGCCGATCAAGGCCGAAC
>CAZLJN010000303.1:2800-3338 GCA_964559815.1 uncultured Propionibacteriaceae bacterium | reverse complement strand
CCACTGATGGTGTCGGGGTTCGCGCCGCCTTCGAGGAGGTCGTTGCCTGCACCGCCGGAGAGGTGGTCGTAGCCATAGCCGCCATCGAGGTGGTCGGCACCGGCCTCACCGAACAGCGAATCGTCCCCGCCGCCGCCCGTCACGATGTCGTTGCCTGCACCGGCGTACACGGTGTCGTATCCGAGGCCGGCAATGATCTTGTCGTTGCCCCCGCGGCCATAGATAGTGTCGTCGCCATCAGCGGCGTCGACGTAGTCGTTGCCCGCCCCGGCGTCCACCGTGTCGTAGCCGAGCCCGGCGTAGATCTTGTCGGTGCCCGCGCCCGCCGACACCGTGTCGTCTCCGTCACCGGCGTAGATGAGGTCGACACCGCCGCCGGTGGTCAGGTGGTCGTAGCCGGTACCGCCGTTGACGGTGTTGCTGCCCTCCCCGGCTTTCACGGTGTCATCACCATCACCGGCATCGACGTGGTCGTTACCCGCGCCGGTCGTGATCGTGTCGAAGCCCGTGCTGCCGAGCACAGTGTTGTTGCCCTCGC
>CAZLJN010000303.1:0-2700 GCA_964559815.1 uncultured Propionibacteriaceae bacterium | reverse complement strand
CGGCATTCACGGTGTCATCACCATCACCGGCATCGACGTAGTCACTACCCGCACCCGTCGTGATCATGTCGAAGCCCGTGCTGCCGAGCACAGTGTTATTGCCCTCGCCGGCATTCACGGTGTCATCACCATCACCGGCATCGACGTAGTCACTACCCGCACCGGTCGTGATGTAGTCGTATCCGGTGCCGCCACAGATGATGTCGTTGCCGCCACGCCCTTCGATGGTGTCGTCACCGCCCACGCCGGCGATCACATCGTTGCCGCTGGTACCCACCAAGTAGTCATCGTCGTAGGTGCCGACGATCGTGGCAGCCAGGCCGTTGCAGGTCGCGGTCGGCGCGGCTGAAGCCTGCGTCGGCGCCCAGCCCAACCCCGTCACCAACATCGCTCCCGCCGCCGCCAGTCCTACGGTGGTCCTGATCCTCATCTGCAACTCATTCCCCTTTGTCGCTGTTCGAGGCCCCCCGACCCCGCGAGATTCTTTCTACCCGAACCCTAGAAAGTCGAATTCGCAGCACTGTCGCGGGAATGTCGCAGTCTGGAGACAAATGGCGCGACGCCGAACATGAACGGGCTAGGCCACGCGGGTGCCCTTGGGTAGGACGCCCGCGGGGACGCCCAACCGCCGAACCGCCACCCAGAAGAACAGCCCGCCCAGCAGCACATGGATGCCCAGACCCCACGGCCACACCGGGGGTTCCGCGCTGATCACCTGGCGCAGCACCGGGCTGGTGTAGACGACCTGGCCGGCACTGTTCACCACCGTGCTGCTTCCGTCGGCCGCGATCTTGACGTCGAAGCCGGGCAACGAGTTATAGAGCTCGCCGCAGGAGTCCACAGCGGTGGGCGGCCGCTGGCTGATCGCGTGCACCCCGGTACGCACCAGGGCCAACGGGTCACCGGTGTGGGTGGCGTAGGTCTGGAGGTCGCCCACCGCGCCGGGGGGCAGCGGAGCGGCGTCAGCAGTCACCACGAACGGGTTGGCAACCAGCACCCACCAGACCAGATCGACCCGCACTACATCGTCCTTACGGGTGAACCACGTGCACTGCTCGACAGGGGGCAGCGGCAGTTCGGCGCCCGCGCCGTTCTTGTCGAGCGCATCGTTGACCCTGGTCTGATACTCCACCTCGATGGCCGGAGGCAGACCCCACACCCGCACAACCTCCTGTCGTTGCACCAGCATCACCGACAGCGCCAGCACGATGACCGTGATCACACTGAGGACCACCACGGTGAGGTAGGTCAGCATGGTGGAGATGGCCGAGCGCGAGATGACCGCCGAGAAACCCAGTCCGATCGCACACACCACCGCTACCTCGGCGAAGACCACCGCGAAGGTCACCAACACTTGCCAGACCGAGATCGAACCCAGCACCATCGACCATGCGATGAAAGGCAGCGCCACCACCAGGAACACCGCAGCCACCAGCCAGGCGGCCACCAGCTTGCCCAAGGTGATCTCCACTGCGCTCAGCCGAGTGGCCTGCAACGTCGCCAAAGTGCCCGCGTTACGGTCGCCGTTGATGCTGGTGGACGTGAATGCCGGGGCGATCATCAGCCCCAGCCCCAAGACCAGATAGGTGATCATGCCGAATGCGAGCGGGCCACCGGAGGGTGGCGTGACGCCGGAATCGGACAACTCGTAGGCACGCGAGACGGCCCAGATCACCAAGGTGGTCAGCCCACCGACCAGCACGAACCAACCGATCAGCGCCCACACCCACCGGTTGGAGCGGACGCGCTGGCGAAGCTCCAGTTCGACCACGGTGCGCAGACCGTGCCACGACAACGCCCAGGTGCTCATACCCGCTCCTCGTTCAGGGCCAGATAGGTCTCCTCCAGCCGTCCGGCCAGCGGGGCCACGGTGTGCAGCCGGACGCCGGCGCCGACCGCGGCGTGAATCAGTTCACTGGCCGAATCCGGACCGGCCAGCGCGACGGTCACCTCACCGGTGCCCGGGCCGGCCACCCACGGGATGCCTGCCTCATCGAGGAAGGCCCGCAACTCGGCGCCGTCGACGGCTTCCAGCCGCCAGCCCCGACCCACCGCCGTCGGCTGTTCGGCAGCGGCCAGGTCGACCGTCCGTCCGCGGGAGAGGAAGACGGCGTGGTCGTAGAGCTCCTCCAACTCGGACAGCACATGCGAGGAGACCAGAACGGTCTTGCCGTCGTCGGCCAGCCGGCGCAGCAGGTCGCGCAGTTCCACCCGTGAGCGCGGGTCGAGGCCGGAGGCGGGCTCGTCCAGCAGCAACACCTGCGGATCGTGGACGAGCGCACGGGCCAGGCCGAGCCGCTGCTTCTGGCCGCGGCTCAATACCCGGGCCGGGGCGTTGGCGAACTCCGACAGATGCACCAGCGCGAGCACATGGGCCACCCGCGCCGGGGTGGCCGCCCGATCCAAGCCGTAGGCGTGGGCGAAGGTGGACAGAATCTCGGTGCAGGTCAGTGCGTCCCAGGTGCCGAAGGCGTCGGGCATCCAACCCACCTGCGAACGCGCGGCGAGATTGTCAGCGACCACGTCATGGCCGACGATCCGCGCCGTGCCGGCGTCGGGACGCAACAGGCCCGACAGCAGCAACAGCAAAGTCGTCTTACCCGAGCCATTGGGACCGATCAGGGCGGTCACCGCGCCCGCAGGGGCGGTGAAGGTGATGCCGTCCACGGCCCGCACGTCACCGAAGGCCCGCTTCAGTTC
>CAZLJN010000302.1:0-3360 GCA_964559815.1 uncultured Propionibacteriaceae bacterium | reverse complement strand
GAGTGGAACTCCAGTTCAGGGTGACGATCGAACAACGCAGACAAGCTCACTGGCCCAGCATGTCAGCCGCCCCGCTGACACCGCGTGCGACGCGAGTGAACGCCCGACGAAGAGCTACCGACCAGTGGCCGGCGCGGGCGCGATCACCACGATCGTCGGCAGTCTCAGGACGGGCGCACCTTGGGCGAGTTCTGAAGGGTGAGCATCGGATTGCGGACCACCACGTCACCGAGAGCATCGTCGATCCGCGCCACCACGTCGGCGGGCAGGACGACCCCGGCAGCGGCCACGTTCTCGACGATCTGCTTCGGTTTGGACGCGCCCACGATGGCCGCGGCCACGTTCGGATTCTGCAGCACCCAGGCCACCGCCAGCTGCGACATCGTCAGGTCGAGTTCGGCGGCGATCGGCACCAGCCGTTGCACCGCCACCAACACGTCTTCGGTCATGAATCGCTGGACGGAGTTCGCCCCGCCCTTGGCATCGGTGGCCCGCGATCCGGCCGGCGCCGGCTGGCCCGGCAGGTACTTCCCGGTCAGCACGCCTTGAGCGATCGGCGACCAGCAGATCTGGGAGACGCCCAGTTCGACCGAGGTAGGAACCACCCACTCCTCGATCACCCGCCACAGCATCGAGTACTGCGGCTGGTTGGAGACCAATTGAATTCCGGCCTCCCGAGCGAGCCGGTGCGCGGCCCTGATCTGCGCCGCGTCCCACTCTGAGACCCCGATGTAGAGAGCCTTGCCGGCGTGCACCACATCGGCGAACGCCTGCATGGTCTCTTCCAGCGGGGTGTCGTGGTCGTAGCGGTGAGCCTGGTAGAGGTCCACGTAGTCGGTCTTCAGCCGCTTCAGGGAGCCGTTGATCGACTCCATGATGTGTTTGCGCGACAACCCGCAATCATTGGGACCTTTGGGCCCGGTCGGCCAGTAGACCTTGGTGAAAATCTCCAGCGATTCTCGCCGCTCGCCTTTCAGCGCCTTGCCGAGTACCTTTTCGGCCTCGGTGTTGGCATAAACGTCGGCGGTATCGAAGCTAGTGATTCCCACGTCCAGTGCCGTGCGGACACATTTGGTGGCGACGTCGTTCTCCACCTGGGAGCCGTGGGTCAGCCAGTTCCCATAGCAAATCTCGGAAACTTTGAGCCCGGAATTCCCCAGGTATCGGTACTTCACGTCAGTTCCTCACCGCCGGCGACCGCGGCCGCCCACCTTCAACGACTGGGTGTCCAGCACCTCGGTGAGTTCATCGGCGCTGTCGTCCTGGCCTTCCTCGATGGCTTCATCGGTGGCTTCCTCGGGAGCTTCCTCGACCTGAGCCACTTCGGCTTCAGCCTCAGCGATCACGCTCTCCTCAGCGGCGTCCGACACCGAATCCTCGGTGGTGAACTCGCTTTCCTCGGCCGAGGTGGTCTCGCCCTCGCCTTCCAGCGACTTGCTCGACAGCCCCGATCCAGTGTTGTCCAAGGTGTTCAGCATCTTGCGAACGTTGTCCAACTGGGCGTTGATTGAGTCGCGCCGGGCCACCGCCGCCTGCAGTTCGCGCTCGGACTCGCGACGGATCTTCACCGCCGAGGCCCGTGCCGCCGCGATGTGCTGCACGGCCTCTTCGCGGGCCGACTTCAGGATCGCCTCGGCCTGCTCCCGAGCACCGAAGAGCATGTTCTCGGCTTCGAGCTCCAGGTTGTCGTGACGCTCCTTGAGGCGGGCGATCGCCGCCTCGTTGGCCGCGGTCTGAGTAGCCAGTTCCTCCGACGCCTTCTCCCGGCGCTCGGCGAGGTTCTGCTCGAACTCCGCAGCCGCCGCGGCCGCGCGGGCGCGGTGCGCCTCGTACACCGCTTCGGCCTCTTCGCGACGCGCCACGGCTTCACGATCGGCGTAGTCGATGATCTCGTCGGCCTGACGCTTGGCCGCTTCGAGGATCCGGGCGGCCTCGGTGTCGGCCTTGCTGATCACGTCGCGGGAATGCCGCTCGGCGTTGCTGCGCAACTGCTCGACCTCGGAGTTCACCTCTTGGGTCAGTCGCTCGGACTCGCTGCGAGCCCGGGTGCGCAGTTCGGTGGCCTCATCCTCGGCCAGGGCGAGCATGCGTCCGATCCGGGCGCCGATGTCGGAGAAGCTGGGCTGCTCCTCCTTGGCCGATTCCAGCTTGGCCAGCCGCGTCCGATACCCGGCCAGCTGTTCCTCCAGCTGGCTGACCGCAGCTTGCGCCTTGCCCAGCGCGAGCGACCCGTCAGCAGCTTCGGAACGGGCTTGATCTCGCGCTTTGCACAGGTCCCCAATCGCGCGGTCGACCTCGGTGGGGTCGTAGCCGCGCAACACCGTGCGGAAGCCAGGAATCTGAATCATCTACGTAGTTCCGTTTCGTCGGAGGCTCTGACGAGCCCGGTTGGGGTGCGAATGCTCGTGAGATCGCCGGACAGTTCCCTAATCTGTGCGGTGATCTCCTCGCGCCGCTTCACGAGCGCGGCTACCTCAGCCCGCGCGCGTTCCACGGTGGCACGGGCCTCGGCCCGTGCGGCGTCGGCGTCAGCCCGAGCCTGGCTGAGCACGGCGATTGCTTCCTCCCGAGAAGCAAGCGCCTTGTCATAGGCCTCACGCTGCATCGACTCTAGGTCCTCTGAACTGCGTTCGCGGACCAGCTTTGCTGCCTCATCGGCTTCGTCCAGACGGCGCCGAGCGCGCTCTTCCTGGGCGCTGGCTTCGGCTCGCGCGCTCTTCAGCAGGCGATCAGCCGACTCCTGGGCTTGGGTACGGATGTGCTTGGCCTCGGCCTCTGCGGCGTCCAGAGAGGCCTTGGCGCGGGCTTCCATATCGGCGGCGCGGGCTTCCGCCTCAGACACCGCCGCCCGGTTCTTGTGCTCGATGGTGGTCACCAACAGCTGGGTGCGTTCCTTCACCTGGCGGACGTAGTCGGCGAGCTCTCCACGGCGGGCGCGTTTGATCGCCTCCGCCTCCGACTCGGCCTCGGCGCGGCGCTGGGCGACTTCCGCCTCGGCCTGCGCGCGTTGACCGGCCAGATCCTGCTCGACGGCCGCCTTCAACTCGGCCATCTCAGCTTCCGCCTTCGCCCGAAGCTCGGCCATCTCCTTCTCGGCCTGCGCGGCCAGACCGCCGGCGAAGGCGGCACGTTCCTCGACCTTGGAGCGGGCCTCCAGCAACTGCCGATCAACCTCCGCGCGCGCATCGCTGCGCAAGGCCTCCAACTCTGCGTTGAAGGCCGCACGTTCCGCGTCCAGTTCGGCCTGGAGGGTGATCCGATCGGACTCCATCGCGGCCCGCAAGCGGGTGATCTCGGCCTGGGCTTCGATTCGCCGCTGCCCCAGCTCGTCCTCGACGTGCCCACGCATGCCGTTGAGTT
>CAZLJN010000301.1:2154-3378 GCA_964559815.1 uncultured Propionibacteriaceae bacterium | reverse complement strand
ATGTTGCTGATCGCTTGGGGAATGCTCGCCGGTGCGGTGTGCACCGTCGTGGTCGAGCCGGACGTGGTCACCGAGGTGACCATCCGAAGGGCACCGGAGGGGATCCCGTCCCGGGGTGGAATCGGGATGATCCGGCCCGCGGTGATCGTCGTGGCCGAGCTGGGCGGGTCGGCAAGGACGAGTTCGCCGGACTCCGGCGAGTAGCTGGTGATCGCGGCCGCTTCGGCCGGGGCGAGGGGCCGGGCTTGCGCCGTGGCTGTGGTTTCGTCGGCGGTGATCGTGAGGGTTTGGGAGTTGCTCGCGACCGCCGCTGCGTGGTTCCAGGAGGCGGCCTGCAGTCGGTAGATGAAGGTGCCACTGACGGCGGCTACGACGTGGATCTCGACACTGCCGTCGTCGACGCTGAAGGCCTGGGCGACGGTCGTCCAGGTGCCGTTGCTGAACACCTGCAGCGACACCGGCCGTCCCGCGCGGGTGGGAGTGAGGACGCCGGTCGCGGTGATCGCCTGATGGACGTGGGCGGTGGTGGGTTGAAGTGAGGTGAAGCTCAGGCGCTGGCTGGTCGGAGTGATCTTCTTGGTCGCGGTGGTGATCGCGGGATAGGTGTGGCCCTTGCGCTTCACCTTTGCCGCGTAGACCCGCACCTTGATGGCTTTGGTGGCGGTGGCGGTCAGGCTGTAGTTGCCGGCTGCGGTCGTCGAGCCGCGGGCAATGGTCTTCCACCGGGAGCCCACTTTGGATTGCAGCACGACCTTGCGGGTGAAGTGGGTCTTCAGTGAGCCGGTGATGCTGAACCGCTCATTGCTGATCGGCGGGGTGGGGGTGATGATCGGCGGCGGGACGGCAGCCGCAGGCTGTGCCGGGGCGAATCCCACCGCCAGCCCCACCAGAAGGGCGAAGGCCACGAAGGCGCGAAGAATCGTGCGAGCACCAGACATTGTTCCCCCTGCGAATGCACGAATCCGTGCGCTGGGCGAGATCCTAGTTCAGGAGGAACGACGTTCTCTAGAGGCCGGGGGTGGGTACTCGGCGCGGACTCCTAGCGCACCTTCACCTTGATGGTGCCGGACGTGCTCGCGGCGACCTGGGTCGATCCGTTGAAGGTGGCTTTGTAGCTCTTCTTGCCCTTGGGCTGGCGCTTCGCCGTGATGGTGGCCGTGCCCTTGACCACCTTGGCGGTGCCGACGATCACCGAGCCGCGACGAATGGTCACCGTGCCTGAGA
>CAZLJN010000301.1:0-2144 GCA_964559815.1 uncultured Propionibacteriaceae bacterium | reverse complement strand
GCACGGTGCCGCGGACCGTGATCGTGAACCGCACCTTTTTGGCGCCGAGGGCCTTCGCCTTCACCGTGGTCTTGCTGGCGTACTTCACCGTCACCGGCACCGACGTGGTGTGGGTGAAGGTGTGCCCGAACGCGTTGTTGGTGGCGGTCACCGTGTACTGCAGGTGGGCGCCGACGTCGCCGGCTGCGGGGCGGTAGGTCAGCCCCGTGGTCACCGGGGTGCCGTTGCGCGTCCAGGTGGCGGTGAGGTTGGTACCGGTGTCCAGGTTCCAGCTGCCGGTCGTCGCGGTCAGCGTCCCACCGACGGCTGCCGAGCCGGAGACGGCCGGGGTACTGGTCGGCGCGAGATCGGGATCCAGGCTGACGCCAGACCCGCTCACGTCGTCCCCGGCGGCCAGGGTGAGTGTTGGGGACGCGGCGAGAGAGGCGACGCCGCCGTACCAGCGGGGCAGCAGCGGGGTGCCGCCGACCTCGCCGGCGACGAGCAGCTTGTAGCTGCCCGGACGCAGTAGCGGATTGCCCTGGTAATCCACCGGTGCGGCGGGCAGTGCCGAGCCGTCGGCGGTGAACGGCAACCACGTGGGCGCCACGGTGTCCGAACTCCCCGCCGCGCTCACCGCGAGCCTGACCCGCGCCGAGCGGGACAGGGTCAGATTCAGCCCGTCGGTGGTGTTGCCGCTCACCGGCAGGACGGTGGCCTGGGCGGCGGTGTCGGCCACGCCCACCCCGGCGTAATACTGCGGGTACCAGGGGGTGACGGACTCCCGTGATTGCAGGGTGGCACTGGCTTCGGCGCGGACCGTCCAGGAGCCGTCGGCGGTGCTCAGCGCCCAGCGTCCGTTGCGGTCGGTGATGGTCTCGACGGTCGTGGCCCCGTCGGTGCCGGTCATCACGATGCCGGCCAACGGCGCACCGTTGGTGTCGGTGACCTTTCCGGCGAGGCTGTGGGCGTAGCCGGCCGGGTCAGGAATGGTGGTCGACTCGTTCCAGGTGACCTGGCTGGAGGCGGCCACCGCTTTGGTCGTGGCGGCATCAGGGGTCCAGGCGTCGCCGCTCCACCACCAACGCCGCAGGCTGCCGCCGAGCGGGTCTTCGAACCGCAGGACGTAGGTGGCGCCGGCCAGTGCGTCGATGTGGAAATGCCCGGCGGCATCGGTGACGGCGCTGTTGACGTAGCTGACGGTCGGCATGCTGTACGCCGCCACCGTCACCCCGGCCAAGGGGGAGGAGTCGGCGGCGTTGGTCAAAGTCCCGTCGATGGTGGCGCCCTTGGCCAGCACGAAGTCGCGGGTGAGGTTGGTGTCGGCAATGGTCACCGGCACCGGATCAGGGCGGACCCACTCACCAGTTCCGGCGGCAAACAGGGTGATCGAGCCGGCCCTCACGTAGCCGAAGCTGTAGTGGCCGTTGCTGTCGGTGGTGGTGCTGCGGACCATCCCGAGCCGGTTGAACATGACCGCGAGATTCGGCAGCGGGTCACCGTCGCTGGTGGTGACCGTCCCCGACAAGGTCGCCAGTCGCGGGAACTGAATGTCAATGGTCAGGGTCTGCCCACCCGAAAGGTGGGTGGTGGTCGCCGGCTGGGTGGCCGCACCCGATGCGGTGCCGTCGTACCAGCGGTAGGTGCCGTCCATGGAGGCGGCACTCACCGCGAAGGTGTAGTCGCCGTCGGCCACGTTGTTCATGGTGACGGTGCCTGAGTTCGAGCTGTTGCCCGAACCGCTGCCGCCGGTGTAGATCAACCCGGTGATCGCCAGCGGGGCGCCGTCCGGATCGGTGGCGTGGAAGATGACAGTGTTTGTGCTGGCTGCGTGCGCGAGTGGGGCGATGGCAAGCCCGCCGATCACGGCGAGAACGAGGGCGAGGACGAGGCGCAGGGTGCGGGCCATGCGGATACTCCCGGGTGCTAGTCGGTCCTGCCACTAACTCCGCACCCCTGCGTCGTGAAGATCCCGATCACAGAAAACATAGCGGCGGGGGCAAATCCGTCCCAGGTCGTAGTTCTTGCCGACCCCTGGGAACCAAAAAGCGGCCGAGGTTGCCCCCGGCCGCTGGATGGATCAGCTCACAAAATGGTCATCTGCTGCGGCTCGACCAGCACTCCGGACGAGGTCGGCAGCTCAGAAGGCACTGTCTCTTATACAC
>CAZLJN010000300.1:0-3384 GCA_964559815.1 uncultured Propionibacteriaceae bacterium | reverse complement strand
GGCAGCGGCAAGCGCGTCGATGTTGCCGAAGGCGCGGGCGACATCCGGCGCGGTGGAGGGCATCGGGCCGACCCTGGCTGCCTCGATTACGGAATGGTTCACCGTCGACTGGCACCGCGAGATCGTCCGCAAGTGGCAGCTTGCCGGCTGCGTGTTGGCTGACAAGCCCGCCGATGAGGCCGCAGCGCTGCCGCAGACGCTTGACGGACTCACCATCGTGGTGACCGGCTCGATGCCGGGCTACTCACGCGATGAGGTAGGGGAAGCGATCAGCGCGCGTGGTGGGTCGTTGGCCACCTCGGTGTCGAGCCGCACGGATTTCCTCGTTGCCGCTGGTGAGCGCGGTTCCAAGTACGACAAGGCGCTGGCGTTGGGCGTCCCGATCATCGAGGCGACCCGGTTCGATGACTTCCTCACCGGCGGTCCAGCCGCGGTGTCCGGGTAGAATCTGCCCGTGCCCGAAGGTCTGAACTCGAATCTGAACCTCAACGAGGGTTCCCCGCCGCGGGTCCGTCCGGTGATGGGCGAGTGGGGGCCGGTCGAGGTGCCCAACACCCGCACCAAGCGGCGGCAGCGCTGGTACGCGATCGCCGCGAGCGTGGTGGCCCTGGCGGCAGTGGTCGGCCTGGGCTACTACATGTGGACGCTGCTGCGCTGACCGGCGTCGCGCCCTGAGGAGGCCCGTGTCGGAGGGGCAGTGTCAGCGGGCCCGTGTCACAGTGCCAGGGCGGCCAGGTGTCGCAGCCGGGCCAGTTCGGACTTGATGAACTCCGGGCCGCCGCGACGGGCCAGCACGATCGCCGCATCCCGCTTCAACGGCGCGACCGCGATCAGCGTCTCGCCCCAGCCGGGAATCCAACCGTCGGGCAATTCTTCGACCCGGCCCTCGCTGAGGTCGCCGAGGGCCGCAACTCCGGCGGCGTCCAGATCGGGCGCCATCTCCGAGCGTGCCCGGACCACCGAGGTGTTGCGGTCGACCAGGACCGACCAGGCCACCCGGAAGACGGCCGGTGCCTGAGCGGTGAGTAGTTCTTCTGCGTGCTCGGGGTCCTCGGTCATCGCGTTGAGCAGATCGACATCGGCCTGCAGGCCCCAGGCCTCCGGGTAATGCGACACCCAGATCACTTCGACGCCGGGCTCGGTCTCGCACGCGGTCACCAGAGTGTCGGCCGCCACGCCGGTGGGAAGCTCGACCATGAAGTCGTCGATGGCGTAGCCCTCGTACTTCTCCACGATCTCCACCGCCAGGATGTCAGCCTGGGCGTGACCCATCGCGGTGGCGACTGCGCCAAGCGAGCCAGGACGGTCAGGAAGAGCTACTCGAACCAAGAACACCGTGACAGTGTGGCGCATCGGAGTTACAAACGCGTCAAACACCCCCGTTAGACTGAGACGCCGCGCCGGATCTCGTCCGGCCGAATCGAGTCGAGCAGGAGTCTCAGGGTGGCTTTGACCGCAGCCGAGGTGGCCAGATTGGGCGAGTTGGCCCGAATCAGGCTCACCGAGTCCGAAACCGAACTTCTGGCCCCGCAACTGGACGTGATCCTGTCGGCGGTGGCGCGGGTGACCGAGGTGGCCACCCCGGACGTGCCGCCGACGTCGCATGCGCTTCCGCTCACCAATGTGTTCCGCGAGGACGTGGTGGTGCCCTCGCTGGCGCGCGAGGACGTCCTGGCCGCGGCGCCATCGGTCGAGGACGGCCGTTTCCGGGTGCCGCGGATCCTGGGGGAGGAGGCATGAGCGAGTTGCTGACCACTTCTGCCGCCGAACTCAGCGAACGGCTGGCCGCCAAAGAACTGAGCGCCCGCGAACTCACCACCGCTTGCCTGGCGCAGATCGACCAGGTCGATGGCCAGGTGCACGCGTTCCTGCACGTCGACGGCGAGCGCGCCCTGGCCGCGGCGGCGCGGGTCGATGAGCAGCGGGCCGCGGGGACCACGTTGCCCCGGCTGGCTGGGGTGCCGCTGGCGATGAAGGACATCTTCACCATGACCGGCGCACCGACCACCTGCGGTTCCCGGATCCTGGAGGGCTGGGTTCCGCCGTACAACTCCACGATCACCGAGAAGGTGCTGGCCGCCGGCATCGTGGTGCTCGGCAAGACCAACATGGACGAGTTCGCGATGGGGTCGTCCACCGAGAACTCCGGGTACGGCACCACTCATAACCCGTGGGATCTGACCCGGATCCCCGGCGGTTCGGGCGGCGGCTCGGCCGCGGCGCTGGCGTCCTTCGAGGCTCCGCTGGCGCTGGGCACCGACACCGGTGGCTCGATCCGTCAACCGGCGTCGGTAACCGGCACGGTCGGCGTGAAGCCCACCTATGGCGCCACCTCGCGCTACGGAGTGGTGGCGATGGCCTCGAGCCTCGACACCCCCGGTCCTTGTGCCCGCACGGTGCTGGACGCGGCCCTGCTGCATGAGGTCATCGCTGGCTGGGATCCGCGGGATTCCACCTCGATCAACGCTCCCGTCCCCGATGTCGTCGCGGCCGCCCGGCACGCCGACGTGAAGGGCCTGAAGATCGCCGTCGTTCGCGAACTCGGCGGCGAGGGCTATCAGCCGGGGGTCGAGCAGCGGTTCAACGAAGCCCTGGCGGTGTTGGCCTCCCTGGGGGCGGAGATCACCGAGGTGTCCTGCCCGAGCTTCGACTACGCGCTGAGCGCCTACTACCTGATCATGCCCAGCGAGGTCAGCTCCAACCTGGCCCGCTTCGACGCCATGCGCTACGGCCTGCGGGTCGGTGACGATGGCACCCGCAGCACCGAAGAGGTGATGAACCTCACCCGCGGCACCGGCTTCGGGGCCGAGGCCAAGCGCCGGATCATCATCGGCACCTATGCGTTGTCCTCGGGCTACTACGACGCCTACTACGGGTCGGCGCAGAAGGTCCGCACGCTGATCAGCCGTGATTTCGACGCCGCCTTCGCCCACGCCGACGTACTGGTCTCGCCGACCACGCCGACCACCGCCTTCACCATCGGTGAGCGGGTCGACGATCCGCTGGCGATGTACAAGGCCGACCTGTGCACGATCCCGTCCAACCTGGCCGGCAACTGCGCCATGTCGGTGCCGGTCGGGTTGAGCCCGGACGACGGCCTGCCGGTGGGCTTGCAGATCATGGCCCCGGCGTTGGCCGACGACCGGCTCTATCGGGTGGGTGCGGCGCTGGAGCAGGCGCTGACCCAGCAGTGGGGCGGCCCGCTGCTCGACACTTTGGCCACCGGCCCGGCCGGTGCGCACCTGCGGGGAGGCGTCCGATGAGCGATGCGTTGCTGTCTTTCGATGAGGCGATGGCCGCTTTCGACCCGGTTCTGGGTCTGGAGGTGCACGTCGAGCTGAACACCGCCACCAAGATGTTCTGCGGCTGCGCCAACATCTTCGG
>CAZLJN010000299.1:0-3397 GCA_964559815.1 uncultured Propionibacteriaceae bacterium | reverse complement strand
GTCTTGCCGTGAGCGTCCTCGACGGTGACCACAACACTCATGGTGTGGTCTTCGGGGTTGGTCGGCATCCCGGTGATCGTGCCCGCTTCTTCGTCCAGGCTGAGGCCTGCCGGCAACTGATCGACCGACCAGACGTAGCTGCCCGCACCACCGAGGGCGGCCAGCGAGGCGCTGTAGCCCATCGTGGTCACCGCGTTCGGCAACGACGTCGTGGTCACGGCCAAGGCCGGGCCGACCAACAGCACGAAGGAGTTGGTGACGGTCCGTCCGCCCTGGTCACGGACCGAGATCGACACCTGGTAGGTGCCCGCGGACGCCGGGGTGCCCGACAGGGTCGCGCCGTCCAGTTCGACACCGGACGGCAGACCGCTGGCCGACCAGGTGTAGGCGCCACTGCCGCCGGCCGCTTCCAACTCCGCCGCGTAGGTGTCGTTGGCGATGCCCTCGGGCAGCGACGTGGTGCTCATCGCCAGCGGACCGGAGATCTTGATGGTCAGCGAGGCGGACGCGGTGCGCCCGACGCTGTCGGTGACCTTGACCTTCACCGGCGCTGCCGTCGCGGACGTGGTGGGCGAGCCGCCCAGGACGCCGGCCTCACTCAACGTCATGCCGTCGGGCAGAGCCGCCTCGGTGGTCCAGGTGTACGGGCCGGTGCCGCCTTCGGCGGTCAAGGTCAGGTCATAGGCCGCGCCCACGGTGCCCTCGGCCAGTGCCGCGGTGGTGATGGCCACCGGATCCTTCACCGTCACCGTCAACAGGCCCACAGCGCTTCGGCCGACGTGGTCGGTCACCTTCAGCGCCACCGTGGCCGAGCCGGTTGCGGTCGGCGTGCCACTGATCTTGCCGTCGGTCGACAGTTCCACACCAGCCGGCAGCGAACCCGCAGCGATCTCCCACGAGAACGGACCCGTGCCGCCGGAAGTCGCCAACGTCTCTTCGTAGGCCACATCGACCGTACCCTCATCAACCGTGGTGGTAGCAACGGCCACCGGATTCTTCACCGTGAAAGTCACGGTCACGGTCTCGGTCAGGGTCGGATCAGAAGCGTCCGTCGCCGTGACCTCAAGGCCGGCCTCACCTGCCGCGGTCGGGGTGCCGGACAAGACACCGTCGGCTGACAAGCTCATTCCGTCCGGCAGCACCGAGGTCGTACTCCAGGTATATGGACTTGCGCCACCGCTGGCAGCCAGGCTCTGGGAGTACGCCACCCCCACGGTCGCCTCAGGCAACGTGGACGTGGTCACGCTCACCGGCGCACGCACGGCCAACACCACTGCGCTTGTCGCCGACATCTGATGCGCATCGGTCACCGTCACCACCACACTGACCGTGCCCACCTCCGACGCCTCTGGGGTGCCGGACAACGTGCCGTCATCAGCATTGAGCGTGATGCCCGAGGGCAGACTCGTCGCGCTCCACGAATACGGCTCGGTTCCACCAGCGGCGTGCAGATTGGCGGAGTACTCGGCCGAGGTCAGCGCATAAGGCAGCGACGTGGTTGTCACCGACACCGCCGGGCCGACGGCCAGGCTCAGAGTCGTGCTGGCCGTGCGGGACTTGCCGTCGGTGACGGTGAGCTCGACCGAGGAGGTTCCCTCCGCGGTGGGCGCGCCGGCCAGTTTGCCGTCCGACAAGGTGATGCCTTCAGGCAGACCGGTGGCCTGCCACGAGTAGTCGCCACTGCCACCCGCTGCCTCCAGGGTCATCGAGTAGTCGTCGCCGACCACACCGGCATTGAGCGCGCTGGTGGTGATCTGAAGATCGCCGGCCACCACGACCCGAAGGTTGGCCTGCGCGGTACGGCTCTTGCCATCGGTGACGGTGAAGGTGATCTCGACCGATGCCGCCGCGCTCGGCGTGCCGGACAGCGTGCCGTCGGTGGCCAAGCTCAGACCGTCGGGAAGCGTGCCGTCGGTGACCGACCAGGTGTAGCTGCCATCGCCACCGGACGCAGCGAGCGTCTCGCTGTAGGACGCCCCGGCCGTGCCTTCGGCGAGCTCGGTGGTGGTCACCACCAGTCCGTTGACGGTGAGGGTGAGCGCTGCGGACTCCTCACGTCCGCCCGCGTCGGTGGCGGTCACGGTGAAGGTCTTCGCCTCGATCGCGGTCGGCACTCCGGTGAGCGCGCCGGACGCGCTCAACTGCAACCCGGCAGGCAGCGATCCGGCGGTGAGCGTCCAGGTGTAGCTGCCGTCGCCACCGGTGGCCAGGAGCTGAGCGCTGTAGTCGTCGCCGACCTGTCCGTCGTCCAATGCCGTCGTGGTGACGACCAGCGGATCGACCACCACCAGATTCAAGGTCGCCGAATCGGTCTTGCCGTTGTGATCGGTCACCTCGACGGTGACCGGCGACGTCCCCGTGGTCGTCGGCTGCCCGTTGATGGTGTCCACGCCATCGAAGCTGAGGCCGGCCGGCAAGCCGTCCACCGTCCAGGTGAAGGGCGCCGTTCCGCCCGCGGCCTGCAGGGTCAGCGCGTAATCGCCGCCGACCACGCCGTCGTCCAGGGCGGTCGTGGCCACCGACACCGCCGGGTTCACCACGAACGAGATGGTCTGCGAGCCGGACCGGCCGGACTCGTCGGTGGCGGTGAAGGTCACCGGGAAGGTGCCCGACTCGGTCGGGGTTCCCGACAGAACGCCGTCGGCGGACAGGCTCAGCCCGGCGGGCAGCCCGCTGGCCGACCAGGTCACCGTGCCGGTGCCGCCGGTGCTGGTGAGCACCGCGTCATATCCGGTGCCCGAGACGCCGATGTTCAAGCTGGTGATGGCGATCACCGGAGCTCCGGGATCCGCCGGCTCGACCACCACGCTGGCGGTCGGCGACACGGCCGCTGACGCGCCGTGATAGTCACTCATCACCGCGCGATAGACCATCGTCCCGGCCGTCTGCGGGGCCAGGCTCAGCGTGGTCCTCGCGGCAGTCTGCGCGCCGGAGATCACCGTGGCCCAGACCTCGCCCGACTGCTGTTGGATCGCGATCGTGCGTCCCGCCCGCACCGGCGCGGCCTCGACGACCAGGTCCACTGCCGCACCCACGGTGGCGGTGGCGGGCATCGACAGCGCAACAGACTGGGGCGCGACGCTCACCAGGAACGACTTCGACGTGGTCGCGCGGTAGGTCTTCTTCTTGATCTTCACCTTCGGCGCCTGGATGCGCAGCGTGGAGGTGGCGGTCAGCACCGCAGTCGCCTTCGCCACGCCGGTGCGACTGACCGTCCCCGAGCCCACCTTCACCCACGAACCGCCGATCTTGCGCTGCACCACAACCGGACGCGTCGCCTTGACCTTGCCCATCGCATACGAGATCGAGACCGACTCGCCGGCCATCGGCGACACCGGCGAGACACCGACGGTACGCAGCAGGACCGAGGACGACGTCGCCTTCGGGTAGCTCTTGC
>CAZLJN010000298.1:0-3410 GCA_964559815.1 uncultured Propionibacteriaceae bacterium | reverse complement strand
TCGGCCAGCCAGTACCCCGACCTGTTCCACGCCCAGATTGACGGCAAGAACGCCGCCGAGGTCATCAACGACCAGGCCTGGATCGAGAGCACTTTCATCCCGACCGTGGCCAAGCGCGGCGCGGCCATCATCGAGGCCCGCGGGCTCAGCTCGGCCGCCTCTGCGGCCAACGCCACCGTCGAGTGCATGCACGACTGGGCGCTGGGCACCCCGGCCGGCCAGTGGACCTCGATGGCCATCCCGTCCGACGGTTCCTACGGTGTGGCCGAGGGCGTCATCTCGTCCTTCCCGGTCACCATCGCCGACGGCGTGGTCTCGATCGTCCAGGGCCTGGAGATCGACGACTTCTCCCGCGCCAAGATCGACGCCTCGGTCGCCGAGCTGGTCGACGAGCGGGCTGCGGTCACCGAGCTCGGTCTGATCTGACCCGTACGCATCGCGCAACGCCCCGGCTCCGGCCGGGGCGTTGTCGTTTGTGGTGACAGAATCGAGCGATGACCACCGTGATCCGCGACCTTCGGCTCGACGATGCCGAACGACTGGCCGAGTTGTTCGTCGCCAACCGCGAGTTCCTCGCCCCGTGGGAGCCGGTCCGTCCCGCGGCGTACTTCACCACCGAGGGGCAGCGCGGCGTGGTCGCCGACTGCCTCGCCCGGCAGCGCGGAGGCGCGATGTTCTGCCGGGTGATCCTGGACCCCGCCGGACGGGTGGTCGGCCGGATCAACCTGAACAACATCGTCCGGGGACCGTTCCAGTCGGCCAGCGTGGGCTACTGGTTGGCCGAAGAGGCCGGAGGCAGGGGCCTGGCGACGGCGGCGGTCGCGGCGGTGGTCGAGCTCGCTTTCGGTGAGCTGGGGCTGCATCGGCTGGAGGCCGGCACCATCCCGAACAACTACCGCTCGCAAGCGGTGCTGCGCAAGAACGGCTTCGTCCAGTTCGGCTATGCGCCGGCGTACCTGCAGATCGCCGGACGATACCAGGACCATCTGCTGTTCCAGCGGCTCGCGCCTGAGACACGTTCGTGAACAAACTTACGGTTCCGTAGCCGTAAAGGTAGGATTTGCGCGAACTACTGCCCTGTCGAAAGCCAGACCATGCGCACCGAGACCGCCGCGACCCGAGCCGTCCGCGAAGCCCGCGACTTCCTGCTCGCCCATCGCACCGACTATGACGCCACCATCGCCGGCTTCCGCTGGCCGGAGTTGACCGAGTTCAACTTCGCCACCGAATGGTTCGATGTGGTCGCCGGCGAGCACCCCGACCGCGCCGCAGTGACCATCGTCTCCGCCGATCTGGTCGACCAGTCGTGGAGCTACGCCGAGTTGTCGCAGCGCTCCGACCAGGTGGCCAACTGGCTCCTGAGCCTGGGCCTGGGCCGCGGCTCCCGGATGATCGTGATGTTGAACAACACCATCGAGATCTGGGAGATCATCCTGGGGATCGCCAAGGTCGGCGGCGTGGCCATCCCGACCTCCACCCTGCTCTCACCGGCCGATCTGGCCTACCGGGTCGAGCATGGTGACGCGGCGTCGATCATCGCGCCCACCACTCTCCACGCCCAGATCGAGGGGCTGCCCGCCTCGGTGATCCGAATCGGCGTCGGCGACGACCTCCCCGAGGGTTGGGTGTCGATGGCCGACTCCCACAATGCCCCCACCGAGTTCATCCCCGAAGGCCCCACGCCCGCCGACGACCTCAGCCTGCTCTACTTCACCTCTGGCACCACCTCGCCGCGTCCCAAGCTGGTGCGGCACACCAACGTCAGCTACCCGGTCGGGCACCTGTCGACGATGTGGTGGCTGGGCGTCCAGCCCGGCGACGTGCACCTGAACATCTCCTCACCGGGCTGGGGCAAGCACGCCTGGAGCAACTTCTTCTCCCCCTTCCTGGCCCAAGCCACGGTGTTCGTCTTCAACTACGACCGCTTCGACGCGGCCACCTTGATGAAGGTGATGGACACTCACCAGGTGACCACCTTCTGCGCACCGCCGACGGTGTGGCGAATGCTGATCCAGGCCGATCTGACCCAGCTCAGCCACCCGCCGCGCGAGCTGCTGGGGGCCGGCGAGCCGCTCAACCCCGAGGTCATCACCCAGGTGCGCAACGCCTGGGGCGCCACCATCCGCGACGGCTTCGGCCAGACCGAAATGACCTGCTGCGTGGGCAACTCCCCTGGTCAGGTTGTTAAGGACGGCTCGATGGGACGTCCGATGCCGGGCTATCCGGTAGTCCTGCTCGATCCGGTGACCGGCGAGCCGCGCAGCGACGAAGGCGAAATCTGCCTCGACCTTTCGGTGCCGATCCTCGGCCTGATGGACGGCTACCACCTCGACCCCGAGACCACCATGGCGGCCCGCCGCAACGGCTTCTACCACACCGGCGACATCGCTTCGTCCGATGCCGACGGCTACCTGACCTATGTGGGTCGCGCCGACGACGTGTTCAAAGCCTCCGACTACAAGATTTCACCGTTCGAGCTGGAGTCGATCCTGCTGGAGCACGCCTACGTGGCCGAGGCCGCCGTGGTACCCAGCCCCGATCCGCTGCGGGCGGCGGTGCCGAAGGCCTACATCTGCCTCACGGCGGCCGCGGGCGATCTAGAGGATGCCGCGCGCGAGGTGTACGCCCACGCCCGGAACCGCCTGAGCGCCTTCCAGCGGGTGCGGATCGTCGAGTTCGTCGACGATCTGCCCAAGACCATCTCCGGCAAGATCCGCCGGGTGGAACTGCGCGAACGCGAAGCCAAGCGGGTCACGGCCGGCGACGAGTCCGGCCAGTTCCACGAGCGCGACTACCGCTGAGCGACGGGGCTACTTGGCCCCGTAGCTGAACCGGTAGCCGGCCGCTTCGGTGCGCGCCTTGACCTGGTCACGCCAGCCGGCGTAGTCGAAGGTGATCGCGTACAGCGCCCCGTAGCGGGCGGCCTGCTCGGCGATGTCCCCGGCCATGCCGCCACCGATCCGGTAGCTGCCCATCGAGACGCCCGACATGGTGTCGTCGTCGCTGGACAGGCCGGCGCCGGTCTCCTTCAGCAGCTCACGGAAACGCACCTCGCGGGTGGCGTCGTCCACGGTGAACTTGGCCTGGTAGACCAGCTTGGCAGTGGACATGAACGCGGTCCGTTCGGCCAGCACCTTCTCGGCCACCACAGCACCGTGTTTGACGGCCCAACCAAGTCCGTGGGCGTCGGCCAGTTCCTTGATCTGGTCGGCCAGCGGAGCCACCGGGGCTGCCACCTCGGGCACCGGCGCCCCGAACACAGGCAGGTCGGGCACGGGCATCCCGGGCGCTGCCGTCTCGGGCGCTGCCACCTCGGACACAGCCACTTCGGACACAGGCACCGGCTCGCCCGCCGGGGCATCCCAGGTCGGAATCGGGTCGGACGCCGGCGCCTCGGTGAGCCCGTCGAC